>QMLW01000069.1 GCA_003646935.1 Deltaproteobacteria bacterium | reverse complement strand
GGAAAGGGAAAGGGAATCCACCGATGATCCCGTTCGCCCGATTTCCTCCTCGGAAAGCCCGAGCTCTCCTGCACCGGTTTCCTTGATCTCAATGGTGCGCACCCGTTGAATCCCCATGATAGAAACATACCGTGGACTATTGAGGCCTGTTTGGATGGTGAGCACAGCCGGAAGGGGAAGCGCCACCTTCTCCAGGGTGTTTGATTCCAGCTCCCGCGTCACTACCAGTTTGTTCTCGGCGATCTCGATGCCGACCACCAGCGAGGCGTAGGGGAGCCCGAGGAGTTCCGCGAGAATGAGCCCTACCTTTCCCCAGCCGTGATCGGAGCTCTGTGCCCCGGTAAGAAGCAGATCAAAGGACACATCCCTGATGGCGTGGAAGATGCCTTGTGCGATACCCTCGGCATCGGAGAGCTCGAAGCCCGCTTCATCCACGCGGATGGCATCGTCCGCTCCCATGGCCAGCGCTTGACGCAGCACATCCTCGCTGTCCTCATCCCCCACGGTAACCACCGTCACCGTGCCACCGCGGGCTTCCTTGATACGGACGGCCTCTTCAACGGCGTAGTTATCCCATTCATTGATATCGTATTCCAGGTCTTCGGTGATGATCTCCGTGCCATCCTTGGTGACCTCCAGTTCGGCATCGGTGACCTCGGGCACCTGTTTCACGCACACCACTATATCCATTTCTCTCACCTCCCATCCCGGATGAGCCGGTAATTGTATAATGTAGGGTTATTCATTACAATCGCTTTTATCAAGGCTTGCCCGCTATCAGCTGCGCTTCAGGAGCTGCCAGGCGGGCCCAAGGCCATGACCACAAATTCGTTTAGATCCATCACCTGGAGGTCCTGTTCAAGGCCGGTGGTCTTGCGGGCATCCTCGAGCATGATGAGGCACAGCGGGCAGGCAGTGATGAGGATATCCGCCCCGGTTGCCTCGGCCTCGCGTATCCTGATCTCGGCCATCTTCACGTCCGCATCAAGCTCATCCTGCCATACCCTGTCTCCTCCCCCTCCACAGCAGAGGCTGTGGATCCTGTTGTGTGCCATCTCCACCCTCTGAACCCCAGGTATGGCGTCGATGACCTGCCTTGGTTGATCGAAGATCCCGTTGTGACGGCCCAGATAACAGGGATCGTGAAAGGTCACCGTTATCTTTAGCGGCTGGGCAAAGTGCAGGGTACCGGCCTTTACGAGCTCTGCTAACAGCATCGTATAGTGACGGGCCCTGAGCTGCAGTTGTTCATCAGGAGGCAGTAAGGCCTGAAATGCCGGATAGTCATTGACAAAGGTGTGGAAGCAATGGGGCGATGAGGTGATCAGTTGATCAATGCCGAAACGCCTGAAGAGCTCCATGCAATCCCCCATCTGTTTCTCGAACAGGCCATCCTCTCCCGCACGACGAGCGATATCCCCGCAGCAGGGCTCCTTGTTGCCGAGTATGGCAAAGGGAAGGTTGAGATGTTTCATGATCCATGCAAATGATCGCGCAATTCCCTGTGCCCGAATATCCATGGAGGTGGTACACCCCACGAAATAGCACAGCCCCGCTGCCCCCTCATCCTTGGTGAAATCCGGTATCTCCAGATCTTGGGCCCAGTTCGCACGTTTCTTCTTGGTGGCCTCCCAGGGATTGTTGTACTTATAGAGGTTTCTCAGGCTCTGGGTCAGAAGGAGCGGAACCCCGGTTCCCTCCTCTACTACCGTGCACCTCGCCTCCCTGATCGCATCGGGTGTTGCCACAAAAACGGGGCATACCTCGAGGCACGCACTGCAGGTGGTGCAGTGCCAGAGCTTGTGGGGATCGAAGTCCACGGTCTTTGCGTTCCTGCGCTGCTTCCAGGTTCGAAACCACTCGAATCGGCTGAGGGGATGGTACCGGGCCAAGAGATTATTCCTGGCCCAGACGATAAACTCCCTTGGCGTGAAAGGCTCGCCCGCGCCGGTTGCGGGACACTCCTCCACGCAGCGACCGCAGCGGGTGCAGGCGTCGAAGAAGATCATATCCCGGTAGGAAAAGGGCTCTTCGTCAGGGTTGCGTGTTTCTATCGGGACCGCCTGAGGGGGCTGGATCTCCAGGTAGATGGTGGCCGGAGCAGCGAGCATATGAAAGAGCTTGGAGTAGGGGATGTAGCCGATAAGCCCGAGGCTCAAGAGGGCATGAGCCCACCATGAATAGGGATACCACGAGAGGGCGGCCTGGGGCTCGGTCCACACCAAGCCCACCCAGTAACCAGTAAATGACCACCCTGCCCAATCAGGCCTCTGGGCGGCAAGCCGCAGTCCCTCAACGACAAAGCCGGATAGGGTCACGAGCATCAGCAACGCCACCACAAAAAGGTCCTCGAAGCGCCGCTCAAGGCGGGATATCCTCTGGAGATAGCGGCGTATCAGGGACCAGGCGAGCCCTAGTATCAGCATTAGCCCCGCGATCTCAAGACATGTTGAATAGGCGAGATACACCGCGCCCTTGAGAAAATGGTACACCCAGTAGTCAGCGGAGATAAGCACCGTTCCCACAAACAGGCCGGCAAAGCCCCACATGATGAGCAGATGCATGGTTCCTGCGGCAACATCTCCCCTGAAGATCCGCCGGCCAAAGAGGCCGTCCCAGGCCAGCTGAGCCATGCCGTGCCAGGAGAAGGGTATGCTCTGGCGCCTGATACCCCTCATCCACACGGATACGTGGGCCATGAGGCCGAAGGCAAACACCCCTACGGCTATGGCTGCGAGGAGGTAGAAGAGCCACACGGGCTCAATATGCCAGTATGAGGTGCGCAGCGGTGTCATGGTAATCTCGTTGTCTAGGGTTAAAGCCGACTACAAAGTGATCTCGATGGGTCTTTACTCCGCTCGACCATTTCCTAAAAATCTCCGTCATCTTCTAAAAATTTTCATATTCAGCTATCAAAGCAAAGTCCTTGGGGACAAAGAAGTAGTAAGGGGCCGCAGGTTTTAATTCCAGCCATTGAGTTGTTTGTGCATCGTTTCCAAAAAGGTATTCATATTTTCTCTCTCTCAATCCCCAGAGATCGGCATGGAAGACTTTGGCCAGTTTATTTGTGCTCATATTTCTATCCCCTTAGCCTTCAAAATCTTTTCCAGACTAAGATGACACATAAAAACCGTGTAAATATACCTCCCTGTGCTAAACATATGCTCAGCAGTCTCTAAATCATATTGAGCAGAGTCTAACCAGTTTTTAACTTCTTTTTTCACCGGTTCTATCAAATTTTACAAATAAAGATATAGCAACTCCCTGCTGGATATCAAAAACGTTTTCATCTTTACCGCCTTCAGGTGTCTTTTCGCCAATTCATGAAGAGCCGTGGAGATTCAGGATGTAAACCTCATCAAAGGTCTCAAGGAGTTTTCTCCTCATTCCCCGGGTGGATGATTCCCGAAAGATAGGAGTTATTGGTGACAAATCCCAGGATTCCCTTGCCTGCCTGGGCTATCTTCCAGTGTGCAAACCGGATGAACTTTATGTAGTCATCGGAGAGGGGCTGGATATTTCTCTCCTTCCTTGCCTCCAACTCGTCCTGAACCTGCTTGATCGCCTGCACTACAAAGGTTAAGGTCCCCGCGGTCGGGTCAAGCAGGGTCACATCCCTCGTGGCAAGCCCTTCGCTTTTTCCGAATTTATTCTTCAAAAGCTCATGGATCGACCGCACGATATATGAGACCCCGGGCAAAGCGGTGTAGTACACTCCCAGCCGCTCTCTTTCTTTAGGATTATAATTGGCAAGGAAGGTCTCATAAAAGTGGATTACCGGGTCTTCATCCCAGCGGGTGGTCTTGAACTCCTTAAGGATTGAGGGGATATCCTCCTTCTCAAGCACCTGGCTTATGTCATCCACAATCCAGGATAAGGATTCGGGAAAATGAGGACCCATCATGAAATAGAATATCTCCTTGAGCAGGGGCAGGCTTTGGGGGATGAACTTCCAGGCAGTCTCCTTCTTAAATTCATCCAGAGCCTTCATCCTTGCAGCAAAAAGCCCATAGGTAATGGTTTGGGCATAGAGATCGGCAAACCTTTCCCTTGTCAACGTTTCAATCAGTTCTTCCTGGAAGGCCTTGAATAATCTGGTTACCTCTTCGTTCCCTTTTACAAGCTCTTCCCGTAAGAGATGCTCGAGGAAGCGGGTTCGCTTTGCAAGCTCAACCGAAAGCTTCGACGAGTTCTGAATCTCAGGGGTGGAAAAAGAGAACAATTTCTCTAAAAGATCGTGGAATAAATCTGTGAACATCTTTAAAATAGGTGCCAATGGCCTTCTCTAATTTCCCTCTTTCCGCCTTGTTCATCATGTGCCCATACGTAAATGGCAATTTCCGGTCTTCCAAACAAGATGTCTCTTGTAAATCAAAGTTAAAGTATCAGTATTTCAACAGAAAAGCAAATTATCTGAAATACAATCGTTACACGATTTTTGTTTTCGGTTTGCATTTTTTAAAAAGCACGATTACAAAAGATACCGCAACACCTCACGGTAAAATACAATGCGCAGAACCCAAAAAGCAACAACCTCACGATCACGTCCTCTAAAGAAAGGGGCTACGAACAACAACCGAACCTCCTCTTATAAGGAGCTCCATCGGCTGGAGTTTCATCGCCATGGTTTTGCTTTAGTGCCTGATCCCTCAGATCCGAGACCAGGGGTGGCCTTTTTTATAAAAGGAGACAAGTGGAATAGGGACCAGATGTTCTGTTCCTGCTCCACATACAGGAAAAAGACGTGTCCACATATTTTAGCGCTCCGCGATCTTTATAGGGCCTTTCACAAAAAACTTAAAAAACGAATCCCGGATGATGATTTTAGATCGAGCGTCTGGTACCGGCTGGCCTGGGTTCTTGCAGAAGGCTGTAAGGAGACGGCCCATTCAGTGAGGATGCAGTTCGTCGGGCACACCAGCAGGAAGTCCCTGAAAGTACTCGGCTCTGATGGAAACGAGATGCTCTTCTACCTTTCCAAAGGTCCTGATTCGTCGCGATTTATAGAGCGTTTCGGCCAGGTTCCCCAGGAGGATACCGTACCGAACAGGGCTGCGCTCTTAGATAAACTCGCGCTCATGACCCTTTCCGGCAATGAGCGAGTCATGGCCGATGCGGGATTCAAGACCCGCGGCCGGGTCTTTGAGGAAAGCTTTTTCTTCCGGCTCGCCTATCACGGCTATCGGGAGTTGGGAGCCAGCGGATACACCTTTCATCCAGCCATAGAAAAAAGATCCGGCACCTTTACGGTCACCTGTAGAGATTCTGAAGAGGAGCCGGTTTTCCGTATGGTGATCCCCAGGAATAAGGTGAAAGAAGTCCTTCTCACTCTTAAGGACCATCTCCCAAACCAGCATGGCCTGACGATCCATCCAATCCCCCTTAAATCCCTGTTCAAGGTCTCTATGAACACGGAACTGGATCTGGAGCTACGGCCCCTCATTCAACTTCTCCAGCAAGACGGCGAGGAGAGGTTCTTTGAGAGAAAAAACCTGGAGAAATTCCGGTACGGGGATCTCGTGTATCTAAAGGAGCTCGAGCTGCTTGCCGAGCTTGAATCACCGGGAAAGATACAACGCAGGTTCGTATCTCCGCGCAAAATGGTATTGAAGAAATCCCAGATCCCGAGTTTTCTACAGGAATTTGGCGAGGAGCTTTCCCAAGGATCACACATCGTGGATGTATCGGTCAAAAAGCTCAAGATCTTTACAGAATATGATCATGTGGAGATCAGCCCTGAGGCACTTGATCGTGATTGGTGCTGGCTTTCCATGAGCTATGGATTTGGGAATGCCTCCATGTCACTGGTTGATATCCTCCATACCAAACAAAAAGGGCAGCGCTATCTTCCCACTACAGAAGGATGGATTGATTGCGAATCTACCGTGTTCGAGCCAATTGGAACGCTGCTCGCTCCCCCTTCTGATGAGGAATTGAACGGAGGGGCCAAAGGAATAAAACTCTCCCGCTTAGATCTCCTTCGCTTGCACACAAGCAGCCGAGGTCCCCTGCATGTCACAGGGCATGGCAAGAAGGCGGAGATGCTCAAGAATATCCTGGAATGGAGACCTTCGCAGCAAATACCTCCCCTGGGGGGAATGACATCATCTCTGCGCTCATATCAAAAGCTGGGCCTGGAGTGGCTTTACTTCCTGTTTGAAAACTCCCTGGGGGGCCTGCTTTGCGATGAAATGGGCCTCGGCAAAACCCATCAGGTCATGGCGCTCATGCTGGCTCTCCAGGAGCATGAAGGGTTGGGGGGACCCTTCCTCGTGGTTTGCCCCACTACCGTTTTGAGCCATTGGGAAGAGAAAATCCAAGAACATGCCCCTGGATTGAAGGCGGCTGTCTTCCATGGTGGACAGCGAAACCTTGAGGAAAGCCTGAAACAGGGGGATGTGCTTCTCAGTACTTACGGCATCCTCAGAAACGATATCGGGCAATTCGAGCATGTCCCGCTTGCCCTTGCCGTGTTTGATGAAATTCAATACCTGAAAAACTCGAATACCGAGGCCTACGAGGCGGCCAAGAGACTGAATGCAAAGGTAAAACTGGGCCTGACCGGGACGCCCATAGAAAACACGCTATGGGAGCTTAAGGCACTATTCGATCTTACAGTCCCTGGGTACCTCGGCGCTGACAAGGACTTCCATGAACGCTATGTCCAACCCATAGAAGCGGATTCATCCAGCTCAAGACGGCAATCCCTGAGCATGCTCATTTCCCCCTTTATCATTCGCCGGTTGAAAAAGACGGTCATGGATGAGCTTCCGGATAAAATCGAGGATATCAGGACCTGCCTTCTCAGCGACGATCAGATCAAGCTTTACCGGGATGCCATTGCTTCTAGGGGAGAAGGACTGATCAATGTCCTTAAAAAAGGTGAAGAGCCTGTGCCGTACATGCACATCTTCGCCCTGCTCAACCTGCTCAAGCAGATATGTAACCACCCCGCACAGGTGAACGGCCGGGCAGACGATTATGAACAGTACCGGTCGGGCAAATGGGACCTTTTTGAGGAACTCATCCTCGAATGCCTGGACAGCGATCAGAAGATCGTCATATACAGCCAATATCTTGAAATGATCCGGATTATAGAGAAATTCTTGCGAGGGCTTGAGGTGGGTTATGTCACGCTCACCGGTGCCAGCCGGAAGCGTGGTCAGATCATTTCCCGGTTCAACAAGGATCCTGATTGCAGGATTTATGTGAGGAGCCTTAAGGCCGGGGGGATGGGCATAGACCTGGTGGCCGCATCGGTGGTGATTCATTATGACCGATGGTGGAACGCAGCCAAAGAGGACCAGGCCACGGACAGGGTTCACCGGATCGGGCAAAAACGGGGTGTACAGGTCTTTAAATTAGTGACCCAGGGAACCCTGGAGGAGAAGATATCCGCCATTATAGAGAAAAAACGAAACTTAATGAACAGCATCGTCCCCGAAGACGACCCCAACCTGCTAAAAACCTTCTCCAGGCAAGAGCTGATTGAGATGCTCGCCCCTCCTACTTTTAGAGACTTAGAGGCCTAACATCACTGGGCGTGGAAAGATGTGGCTGTTTACGGCTACATAATCCTTTGTAGATCATAATTCTGCTTTATATATCTTCACTCATAATCTTTTGCATTTTCCTTAAATTGTATAGAGAAAGGGATTCACATATCGAAATATTTTATATACAATTCATCAACAACAGTTTTTTAGGCATAACTTCTCTAAAAAAGCCAAATTATGAAACGATTTTGTGAACTAAATTGGAACGAAGCGCAAAATACAATCGCACCCGAGTATTAATGGATAAATAGGTAGACAGAGACTTACCCTACCTGTTATATGAGGACATTACGTGCATTATCTTAAGCGTGAGCCCCTAAGCAATGGATGATTCTCAGGAAAAAGTGTATTACCCGTATGTGCTTGATTATAAGCCGGGGTTCTTTTTGAGCTGGCTGTTGTACAGGCTTTTCAAAACAATAAATCTCAATGAAGACGCGAAGGACAACCTGAGACAATTGCAGAAAAAAGGGACAGTCGTATATGCGATCAAGTACAGGGGGCAAGTG
>QMLW01000068.1 GCA_003646935.1 Deltaproteobacteria bacterium | reverse complement strand
GGTTATGAGTGGAAAGGGAGGTGTTGGGAAGAGCACTGTTGCCGCCTACTTGGCGGTAGGACTGGCCAAGAAGGGATTTCAGGTAGGCCTGATGGACGTAGACCTCCACGGCCCGAGTATACCCAGGCTCCTTGGCCTCAAGGGGGAAATAGTTACCTCTCCCGGGCTTAGAAAGGGAATTCCCCTAAGCTATCTGCCGAACATGCAGGTGATGTCGATAGAGTCTCTGCTTGGAGATAAGGATACAGCAACGATCTGGAGAGGCCCTTTAAAGATCGGGGTGATTAAGCAGTTTATCAATGACATTGCCTGGAGTAATTCGGATTATCTCATAATAGATTGTCCTCCCGGCACCGGGGATGAGCCTTTGACCATAGCACAGGTTATCCCAGATACCAAGGCAATCATCGTTACCACCCCCCAGGAGATCTCCCTGGCAGATGTTCGAAAATCGATCAATTTCTGTAAGCAGGTAAACATGAGGGTTCTCGGTTTGGTTGAAAATATGAGCGGCCTGCGCTGCCCTCATTGCGGAAAGACCATTGATCTGTTTAAGACCGATGGGGGCATGTTAACTGCCAAAAAGGCGGGCCTGACATTACTTGGTAGTCTGCCTTTGGAACCGGATATTGTGATGGAAGGCGATGATGGCACCATAGAGTGGATGGATAAAAAGGATCTCCCCTATACGATAAAGTTTACCAAGATTGTAGATAGGGTAGCTGATCTCACGACGTAACGGTTTGTCTCTGCCTATATTCCCCCTATGGTTACCGATATCTGAATCCTTGTGAAATAGGAAGGACACAATGATTATCAGCATAGCAAGCGGAAAAGGCGGCACGGGAAAGACGACCATAGCGACCAACCTGGCCGTAGCCCTGGCTCCTGAGGTGAAGCTTTTAGACTGTGATGTGGAAGAACCCAATGGTCATATCTTTATCCAGCCACGGATCACCCATACCGAGGAGGTAGGCCTAAAGGTCCCCCAGGTAGATTTGAGTAAGTGCACGTTGTGCGGGCGGTGTCAGGAGATCTGCCAGTTTAAGGCCATTGTGGTTGTAGGCAAGTCTGTCTTAACCTTTCCCGAATTGTGTCACAGCTGTGGCGGCTGCATAGAGGTCTGCCCGGAAGACGCCGTCACCGAGGTGGACCGAGCAATGGGGGTCTTTGAACGAGGCACCAGAGACGGGCTTCAATTCGCCTATGGACATCTCTATGTGGGCCAGGTAATGGCCGTTCCCCTTATCGAGCGGGTTAGGGCAGAGGGCGAATCGGACACCCGTACCATCATTGACGCACCACCGGGCACCTCGTGTCCGGTGATAAGCTCGGTGAAAGGCACTGATTTCGTGATACTGGTTACTGAACCCACCCCGTTCGGCCTCAACGACCTGAAGCTCGCCGTTGGCATGGTGAAGATTCTCAATATTCCCCATGGAATCGTTATAAATAGATCGGATCTGGGCGATGACAAGGTGAAGGAATATGCACACCAGGAGGGTATCCCTATTCTCATGGAAATACCCTTCAGCCGCCAGATAGCGGAGGCCTATTCCCGGGGCAAGCTTCTGGTAGAGGAAGTGCCCGATTGGAAGGAGAAATTCATGCAACTGTACGAGAGAATAGTGGATTATGCAGGAAAAAGCTGAGGTAAAAGAGCTGATTGTAATAAGCGGTAAGGGTGGAACCGGTAAGACCAGCGTGCTCGGAGCATTTGCATCTCTGGCGGAGAACAAGGTCCTGTGCGATGCCGATGTTGATGCGGCCGATCTCTATCTCATATTGGAGCCGGATATAAAGGAGAGACAGGATTTCCAAGAGGGACACAAGGCTGTGATAGACAAAGACAAGTGCACCGAATGCGGTATATGCAGGGAACTGTGCCGCTTTCATGCCATCAGCCCTGAGTACGAGGTAGATCCCATTGACTGCGAGGGATGTGGGGTGTGCGTCTACTTCTGCCCCGCCGATGCGATAGAGTTTCCCCTGAAAACCTGTGGGGAGCTATTTATCTCAGATACCCGATGTGGGCCCATGGTACATGCCAGGCTCGGCATTGCCGAGGATAATTCAGGAAAACTAGTCACGCTCACCAGGCAGAAGGCCAGGGAGCAGGCCAAGAACAAGGGGCTCAACCTTATCCTCACCGATGGACCGCCTGGGCTGGCCTGCCCCGTGATTGCATCTATCACAGGCGCCGATGGGGTATTGATCGTGACAGAGCCGACTCTGTCCGGCCACCACGATATGGATAGGGTAGTCGAGTTGGCTCGGCACTTCGAGATCCCCGCCTCGGTGTGCATCAATAAATACGACCTCAATCGAAATATGACCGAAACCATAGAGGCATATGCACGTGATGAGGGATTGCCCATAGCGGGCAGGATTCCCTTCGACCCTTCATTCACTGCGGCAATGGTCCAGAAGCAGACCATTGTAGAGTACGATACTAGCTGTAGCGCGGCACAGGCGGTTAGGGGAATATGGGAGAAGCTGGATTCAAGTCTATAGAGGCATCCATGTCCCTACTAACTCGATAGTTACGGCGTTAAGGAAATTATCGAATTCAAAAAAGGAGCGGAGAGAATGCCTATCTACGAATATCGATGCACCGAGTGCGGGAGGGTATCAGAGATATTAGTAGGGCTCCATGCAAAGGGCGAGACCCTCGCCTGTAAACATTGCGGAAGCAATGATCTGGAGAAGATCTTATCCGTTTCATCATTTACCTTTACTGACAGCACACGGACTCCGGGTAAGACGTGTTGCGGAAGGGACGAGCGGTGTGATTCACCTCCCTGCTCAACCGGGAATACCTGCAGGAGAGATCAATAGAGCAATACGATTAAAAGATGTCAGACGATTTTGACAGGGTAGTGGAAGAGATACAGACTTCCGTTATCGAGGAGGCCCGGAAGGTCTATTCGGAGAAGGTTATCGAACATTGAATAACAAGAACTACTATCGCACATTGGGATTGAATCAGGATGCCACCCAGGAGGAGATCAAAAAGGCATTTCGCAGGCTCGCGCTTAAATACCATCCTGACAGGAACCCGAATGATAGCGAGGCGGAGAGCATATTCAAGGAGATAGGCGAGGCCTACGCGGTTTTAGGTGATCCGGAGAAGAGAAGGACCTATGACCGGTTCGGTCCCGAACAACTCGGGGGGAGATCTCGCGCACAGGACATATATAATAGTTTCAGTTTCAATGACTTTATCAATCAATGGGGACTCCGGTTCGGTGATGAGATTTCTCGCCAGTTCTTCCGTGGATTTCGAGGGAGGGGCTGCGGTCGAAAGAGGGGCAGGTCTTTCAGGAGAGGATTCTTTCAGTCCCATTCTGATGGTTTTATGGGAAACGAGAGTGCTGCCTATGATATCCACCTGAACCACGGCGAGGCCCTGTGGGGTACGCAAAAGGAGATCATCGTGAAAAGGGGCTGGGAGACCCAAAGGATTAGAATCGAGATCCCTCCTGGTGTGGAAGACGATACCCTGCTTTCCGTTTCCCTGGAAGGCAGCGAAGAGCGTGATCGAGGGGAGAGATTGTATCTGAGGGTAAAGGTTGTTTGAGCAAGGGATGATCAGCTCTTTTTATGGAATTTTCCAAGGTAAAAGTTTCTACCCTGGTATTCCACTTTCCTCAGGGAGCCCCGTTCCAAGAGATCGGCTATCACCTTCCAATCCGCCCCTGCCCTGTTCAGGTATTCCCTCACGGATTCCTCCCGCATAGGATGAACCGAGGTAATGCCAAGCAGATCCTCCTCGAGATTGCCGCTGTAACCGAACTCATCTCCCTCGTAGCCCATCAAATACTCGACAACGGGTATGTTATTGTCGAAGATATGGTAGGCGATAGTGAGGGCCTCGTCGCTGGCAGGAAGCACCCCCTTCATCGCTGTTGGACGGGTAGGGATGGAGATATATGATCTCAGGGGCTTAAGTCGCGCCAAGAAATGGGCGATTTTTTGGATCTCCTCGTCGGCATCATTTATTCCCTTGAGAAGCATGGTCTCGGTGATAAGCTCACCCTTAAATCCTCGGGCGAACTCCTGCATGCCGTCCTGGATTGCCTTGAGATCCAGGGATTTGTGCGGCCTGTCAATCCTGCGCCAGGTTTTCACCGTTGCCGCATCGATTTTCAGCGATACCAGATCCGCCTTTGCAAGATCTTCTTGTACATCCTTGAGGTTTATGAGGGAACCATTGGTGAGAACCGCAACTTTTATGCCCATAGGCCGGAGGAGCTCGATATTCTTGCCGAGGTTGATATCAAGTGTGGGTTCCCCATCGGGGACAAAGGATAGATAATCTATCCTCGTTTGCCTTTTTTTGGCCTCGGCAACCTTCTCCCTTACCTCACCGGCTAAATCCTCGGGTCGGTAAAATGCCCGCCGTTTCGTAGTCAATTCCTCGGTCTTACCGATTTGGCAGTATACGCAGGAGTAGGTGCACACTTTGGGTGGAATGTTGTTGACCCCCAGGCTTTGGCCCAGGCGACGTGATGGAACCGGACCGAATGCTTTCATATACCTGCTCCTCGAGACTTATCTCTCTTCCCATAGGATCCTCTTACCGATGACCTTCCCGATAGCACCTGTTTTCATAGGACCTGATACACAATTTGTCTATAGAAATCCAAAAAAAAGTATAAAAAAGTAGAAGAAAGTTGTTGACAGAGGAAAGTACAGGCTTTAATAATAGATGAGAATGAGAAACATTCTCAAAATATATAACTCCTACGAGGCTCGGTTGGCTTAGTGAAGATGCAAAAAGCACTGAAAGGTTGGCATAATCGATGCCGGCCAGGATAACGGATGCGAAAGTGGGATGTTGTCTCCATTGTTAAGATGAGATAGATCAGGGATGAGAATTGCCATAACGACACACAACGGAAGGGTTTCGCCTCTATTTGATTCGGCTTCACGATTCCTGGTGGCTGAGCTTGATATGAACAGAGAGTGCTCAAGATTTGAAGCAGCTATCAGTGAGCCTTTTCTTTATAGTAAAGTAATGAGGCTTAGGGAGCTGGGCGCCGAAACGCTCATCTGCGGCGCTATATCCGAGCAGGGCGCATCTATGATCACAACCGCCGGGGTTGAGTTGATTCCATGGATATCGGGACAGGTAGAGGAGGTACTGCAGGCATTTTTAGTCTCTATAAAGGCCCTGGGAGCTCAAGTAATCATAAGCTGTGGTGTGGACGGCTTGTTCATGAGTGGATTGTCAGGCCTTAGAGGTTTTTTCTAGATCATATGTGAGATTGGTGCATTAAAAGAGAGAGGAGATCGAGAAATGTACGAGGTAGAAGTTGATCAAGAAAAATGCATAGGCTGCGGTGAATGTGTGGATGTCTGTCCAGTGGATGTCTATGAGATGCAGGATGAAAAATCAGTCCCTGTGAATGCAGAGGAATGCACAGGGTGCGAGAGCTGTATCGAGGTCTGTGAACAGGATGCCATCACCGTTACTGAGGTGGATTGACAAGCAGTAAGGAGGTAGAGGGCGTGAAGATAGGATTAGAATGCATTCCCTGCTTTGTCAGGCAGGCCTATGAGGCCGTGCGATTCGTTACCGATGATCAAAAAAGCAGGGAGCGGATAGTAAAGCAGGTCCTTTTCAGGATGGCCAATGAATCGTTTGATAAGACCCCTCCCTCTGTTGGGGGAGACATTCACCGGATCGTACGGTGTTTAAGTGGTGAGAGAGACCCTTACCTTGAGATTAAAAAAGATTCAAATGAATTAGCCATGCGATTGATGCCGTCCTTTAAGGCACACATAAGAAGCTCCCCGGATCCCTTCGAAACAGCGCTGAGATTAGCGATTGCAGGCAATGTCATCGATTCAGCGCAGGGAGATAGAATAAGTGAACAAGTGATACAAGACGCGGTTTCTCAAAGCCTCGATCAGTCGATCAGCAAAGATATAATCAATGAGCTGAGGGAGCAGATCGGAAAGGCCACCCATATCCTTTACCTCGGCGACAATGCCGGTGAAATCGTCTTTGACAGGTTGCTCATAGAGGAGCTAGATGGATGCCACATCACCTTTGCCGTAAGGGGAGCGCCGATACTCAATGATGCCCTGATCGATGATGCCAGGATGGCGGGTCTCGATACCCTGGTAGAGGTAGTTGACAATGGATCGGATGTGCCCGGGACTATCCTGGAGGAATGTTCAGATGATTTCAGAAGAAGCTTTATGGATACTGATCTGGTAATAGCCAAAGGTCAAGGGAATTACGAGACCCTTGGCGAGGAACAGAAAAAGATCTTTTTTCTATTACAGGCAAAATGCCCGGTCATCGCAAGGGATATTGGCTGTGAGCAAGGGGATATGGCGATTGTTAAAAAGGGTTGTTAGTTAAAGGTGATTCTAACAAATATATGACTACAAGGAACATTCGAAAAACCAATAATGAGATGAAAGGAAGGGCCGTAACTTCACAGCGAAAGTTACTGCTAGACATCCTTAGAAAATCGGGTGGACATATAAGCGCCAAGGAGCTGTACAGGAGCGCCAGCAGGAGAAATGAGTCGATAAGCCTGGCTACGGTATATCGTAGCCTGCAATTGTTCAAGGAGTTAGACCTGGTAGAGGAGAGGAGACTTGGACAGGTATTCTGCACCTATGAGATGAAAGAATCGGCTGAACATCAGCATCTGGTGTGCAGGTCTTGCGGTAAGGTCATAGAGTTTGAGAGCCCTCTTATTAGAAGATTAGTAGAAGCGCTCAAGCATGAGCATGGCTTTAACCTTACCAAAATCGAGCTCTATATGGAGGGATATTGCAAAGAGTGTGCTAAAAACGCGAGCGATATTGTGTGAGTATACTGGTTTCCTTAATGCCCTTCAATCGAATATCGAGATAATCAGGGAACCTACATGACAAGATACTGGGTACAGGAGGAGTAAATGAAGATATCAGTGTGTGGTAAAGGGGGGAGCGGTAAGAGCACTATCGTTACCCTGCTGGCCAATGAAGCTCGAACCAGGGGCTACCGGGTGCTGGTCGTGGACTCGGACGAGTCGAATTCAGGGCTATTCAGGATGCTCGGCTTCGAGCGACCGCCTATCCCGCTGATGGAGCTTGTGGGCGGCAAGAGGAAGGTCCAAAGAAGTCTGAAAAGTGGATCTTCCTCTGGTGAGTCAGGGGAAGGAATGAGGGTGATGAGGCAAGATAGCATCAAGATTGATGATATCCCTGCCGAGCATATCATGACTAAGGATAACCTACAATTGGTGTGCATCGGGAAAATTCTCCAATCATTAGAGGGCTGTGCATGTCCTATGGGCGTGCTCAGCAGGGAGTTTCTCAAGAAGTTAAGCCTAGAAAAAAACGAGATAGTAGTTGTCGATATGGAGGCGGGCGTAGAGCACTTTGGCAGAGGGGTAGAGACAAGTATAGATAGGGTGCTCATCGTGGTTGAGCCCTCTTTTGAGTCCCTTCAGCTTGCCGAGAGGGTCAACAATCTCTCTGTCGGGATTGGCATCAAGAATATCCGGGCTGTACTCAGCAAGATTCCGTCGGATGAGATAGCCTCAAGATTGGAATCCGAATTAGTGAAAAGCAGTATAGATACGATCGGATGCATCCACTATGATACCGAGATTTTCCATTCCAGTTTAGAAGGCGTCAGCCTCGCCAACGGAAGTGCAGGCAAGGAGATAAGAGATGTGTTTGACTCACTTATTTCACATAGTGCGTTGGATTAGTACTCCACTGATTAGAGGAAACCACTGAAGCAGGTACACAGATAAAGATGCAAGGGTGTGTAACGATGTGTCTGGAAAAGGGAATGAATCGTTCTTAGAAATAGATGGAAAATCATCTCAGCGGAGTAATAAAAGCGCTAACGTATGGATGAATATAAACTAAGGGGCGTAGTTGTATCAAAGGATATCGAAGGGTTGTGTCATGGCGGATACATAAATGGCGAAAGGAGGATAAGCAATGGGATCTCTAGAAAGCCTCAAGGACCGCAGCACCTACTATGCCATCAACAAGATCATCGACCTTTTAAGCTCCGGCTCGGTTGACCGATTTATTCACCTCACCTACTGGGGCGAGAAGCTC
>QMLW01000067.1 GCA_003646935.1 Deltaproteobacteria bacterium | reverse complement strand
GGTGTGCAGATCAATACCAACAACGGTATCGCACATACCGGACATGGTCGGAAGCATAACACCGTTTCCACAGCCAAAATCAAGAACACTATGACTCTCCTTTGATGGAAGAAGAGATAGCATAAGGTCGAGTTTCTTCCAGTTAATAAATCTGACCAAGCGATTTGCGTTAAAGTAGACCGGAGAATCCACATAGACTCCACGTGCAAATCTCTCTAGGTCGTCCCTGTCTACCTTGATTACCTTCGGAATGTTCGGTCTGGATGGAAAGGCTGTTTTTATAAGCACCAGCAACCCAGCTGCATACTCCTCCACCTTTTTCATTGAATCGATATCCCTCAAGAAACGAATAAAAACCCTTGGGCGCAGGTAGACAGCCCTATATGCTCGTTTCTGGAACCTCTTCATCTCCTCAACAGAGCGGCCCTTGGGTACGTAAGCCAGGCTCCCATCTGTCCAGCCACCATGTGTCTTATAGTCGGCCCATTGTTGTGATTGAAGGCCTCCATCTCGAAGTGCCAGGTCATAGAGCTCCGTACCAGGGAATGGCGTGCAAACGGTGAATTGAGACCACCGGGCATCCAGCTTTTTGGCGAACGAAATGGTCTTCAGGCTCTCCTGTCTCGTCTCTGTTGGTATGCCCAGCATAAAAAATGCCCGAATACTGATCCCTACCCGTTTGGTGATCTTGAAGGTCTCCTCTACCTGCTCCAGGGTGGTGTCTTTATGGATAAGGTCGAGGAGCCGCTGGGATCCTGTCTCAACCCCATAGCTTACCTGCCAACAGCCCGCCGCCCTCATTTTCCTCAAGATCTCCTCGTTTACGGTATCTATCCTGCTTTCGCAGGTCCACGCGATCTTCTTTGATAGGCCTGATCGGACAAGCTCATCACAGAGGGATCTGACAAAATGCTTGTTGAGGGTCAGGGTATCCGCCTCCAGATTGATCTCCTTTGCTCGGAATTCATCCACCAAAATGGAAATCTCCTGCACTATTCTCTCTACGGAATGATGGCGAACCTTACGGCCGAATATCCTGCAGCAGAATGCGCAATTAAAAGGGCATCCTCGTGCTACGCTGACCGTAAAGGCATGCTCTGATTTCGTTCGGCTTTTCGTCATATGGTAGGCATTCATAGGCAACAAATGCCTGGCTGGGATGGGAAGATCGTCTAGATTGCTAATCATTGCCGGGGGCTGGTTGATAATGACGGTACCGTTCTTTCTATATCCAATGCCGGGGATATCATCGGTACTAGCGGCCCTATCAAGGGCATTGACGAGGTCCAGAAAGACGACTTCTCCCTCGCCAATTACGACGAAATCTATCTCCTTGTTATCGAGCAACGTCTCCCTGGGCAGGATTGTTGGATGAGGCCCGCCCACAACAATGGTGATCCCGGGAAAGGCATGTCGAAGGGCTCTCACCACCTCCACACTCCGGTTATACATGGGCGTGAGCATAGTCACACCAATTAAATCGTAGGGCCTGCCTTCCATGTATTGACAGATGTCACTGGAGGTGAGGTTAAGGGCCGGGGCATCCAGGATGGCCACCTCATGCCCTCCTCGCTCGAGGTTTGCCGCGAGGTAGGCAAGGCCTAAGGGCTCATTTAAGGGGCCGAATTTGCCCAAGTCCTTTCCATACCTGTCTTCAGTTGTATAGGGGGGATTTATCAATAAGACCCTCATATCCCTCTACTTCCTCTTGTGATAGTACGCTAACAGCACCTTCATCCAGTTGAGCAACAAATCCTCCCCCATTTGCCTATACCACTGTAGCCACCACCAAGACCATCTATTGGGATGGGTCTGCAGATAGATCTTCTGGAACTGTTTCCTGCGGATAAGATCTATTAAATGCCAGGTGGTAGAAAGCGATGGCAACAAGCTGATTGAAGAATGGGGAAATGTATCCTTTAGATTATACTCCATCCTATTCCAGCCCCTACCAGTGTCAGTTGTATAGTAGATATCCTGATCACGAACACTGATGTAGGCCTCACCGAGCAGATCGAACTGCGACAGGGAGAAGTGCTTCCAGAAATCCCCATTGTCCCAATGCGACAGCGGATTTCCGTGCATACATACAGTACAAATCTCCGTCACCTTCCTCAATTCTCTCAAGTCCTTCTCAAAGATATCCCTGGCCAATCTCATATATCCATGGGCCTTATCAACTACCTCGTAGTGATATCCTATTTCATGCCCCAATCCGGCAATCTCCTCTACTATATCCCTGGCAAAAGTGCCCTTTGATACTCGAAAATAATAGGTCGATTTGATCTCAAATGAGGACTCGAGCAAGGCCATCTTTAATGCATTGTGAGGCCTCCTGTCCACATCATGCCGTAAGATAACGAATTGCGAAGCATCTCCGTTTTTTCTGAAATACTCCTTAAGCGTTAATATCTTAAAACCGCTTCTCTTGATCTCCTCAACGAGATCTTGATACGTGTCTAAGCTGAAATCCTTTTCCATTGGTTCGGTACTATGAAACATCCTCTCATTATGAAAATGAGGATGTGAAACAATGCGATTAACCCCTATTTTAGGTCCTTGTTGTATTCCATATCAAACCACATACCGAAGAAGAGGGTCTGAAGTCCGCTGATGAGCGTAAAGATAAGTGCCAAGGCGGTCATATCGGGCATATCACCCATCACGGCCCATAAATAGAAAAGCCGAACAGCCAGAGGGATACTCAAGCCCAAGAGGATGCAGGACAGGAGATAGAAGAATATAAGGGGATGAAAATCCTTTATGACGTATTTAAACAACAGCCTCTTCCAGAACCCCTTGAACAACAACCAGGATATCTTGGGGATGACTTTTAGTAATCGTATCCCCGACTTTTCTCCTATATTATACACCGGTCTTACGTGTACGTCCCTGACCTTGAAATCATATTGGTTTAGCTTTATGAGCATATCATTCGGCATGCCATAGCGTTTGTAGATAGCGTCCAAATTCAATTTTTTGAGCGCCTGCAGGGAAACGGCTGTATATCCTGTCTGAGAATCGGCGATATGCCAGTAGCCGGAAGCGATCTTGGTGAAAAGAGAAAGCAAGGAGTTCCCCAAGTACCGGTAGCGGGGGATCATTTTCCATGCATCACCTTGAAAAAGCCTGTTTCCCTTGGTGTAATCCACAGCTCCCTTTGCAACGGGCTCCACGATGTTCTTGAGATCCCGTGGGTCCATCTGATTATCGCCAGCCATAACCGCGGTAATATCTATCCCCCGCTCAACGGCCTTTTTATACCCGGTGATAATCGCGCCCCCAACCCCTTGATTCACCTTATGTTCGATGAGAGACAGTCTCTTATCCGTCTCTGCTATGCCCCGCACAATCGCAGCTGTAGAATCATTGCTCTTATCATCGACGACGATGATCGCATCCACGAAAGAGGGGATTGCGCGCACTGTCTCGCCTATCAATTTCTCCTCATTGAAGGCGGGCACTACCACGCCAATTGTCTTCTTTAGGTACATCAGTGCCTCACTCCAGCTTAACCTAGATCAACTGCAACATTGCCGCGCCCATCCATTTCTCAACCGTATCTTCCCATCACGGTGCCTCCAGTCTGGATATGCCGTACCCGTTTTTCACATAGAGGTGCTTCACGTGGATTTGAAAGAAGCGCTTTAAAAATCCCTGTTCTTCGACGGTAAAAGCATCTTTCATCCACCGATCGAAGATATCATAGTATACCAATAAATGGGTTATCCCCAAACTCTGTAATCTCAGCAACAGCTCTTCTGTGGTAGTAGAGAGCTTTACAAACTGCTGGAACATACTCTTATTCTTGCTCATATCGAAAATATACTCCCTCTCGCAGTAATATCCGCGGTTTCCCATGAAGATAAAGAGTATCCTGACATCGGGTGGGAGATTGGTATTGATATACTGCATGACCGGATACTCCGGCCGATACGTCTCTATGTATTCATCTCTGGTGAGCCTCCCTCCTAAGTAGTGAAATGGCCTCACCTCTCTGTACTGATCGAAGATGTAGTTCGCGTTCAGCCAGAGCAAACACAATACGATTACCAAAACTGCTCCTTTGCCTATTGCTCGGCTTATGGGGCGAGCGAAATTCGCCGCAACCCTTGACAGGCTCTCAATACCGAACACGGAAAGGATGACCAATGGTGGGATTATGGGTGCAATGTAGCGCATCCGTAGCGTGCTGGTAAAAAGGGCAAATAGGAAGAATAGACCCGCAAAGGCAAAGAGTATCCCTTTCTCAGTCCTGATAATTCGGGAACCCCCTCTGATTTGATACAGGACAACAAGGGGCAGCAGCAAGAGAAAGGCATTGAGCTTGCCATCAAAATATTGAGGATTGCCGTCCTGACCCTGAAAAAAGACCCGTACCGGCAGGAGGGCTATCTGCCACCAGTTCTCATGATACATCACGGATCTAACGGTGAAAAGCCCCATCGAGGCTCTGCTGTAACCCCCCTGTGGATTGAACCAATGGTCGTAAAGCGGAAACACGGGATTGTGTGTCCATACATAGTTTCTGATCATCCAAGGCGAAAAAACCGCGAGGGCTACCATCAGGAAGATCACCCCAAAGCCCACGGCCTTAAAAAAGCGGGGCTCTCCCTGCTGGGCGCATCTCGAATACAAATAGGGGATAAAAAGCGTTAGGAGCAATAAGGCAATTAAGCCATTATATTTCGTCCCCACTGCAAGGCCGCAGAAGATTCCAGAGAGGATCAGGTATCTCATAGGAAATCGGGTTTCAATCCACCTCAGCAGCAGAAGCAGTGATGCGGTGGAGAAAAACACCACGCCCAGATCTACATAGGCGGTAATGGAGAGCTTCACGATAATGGGTATAGACAGAAAAAAGACTGCCCCCAAAAGGCCGTAGATACTGTTTAAACGACGCCTCAGATACCTGTATATGAGCCAAGCGGTAAGTAGGGCAAAGATGAAATGGATATACTTGGGTACTATGTCGTTTCCCATGAAAAGTGGGATCATATAGAGCAAATTCAGGTTCATGGGATAGTACGAAAATGCCATAAAGGGTATTTCATAGATACCCCCATGCTTGAGATAAAGCTTAGGGATTGCTAAATGATGAATGAGGGCATCCCTGCTGATAGGCGGTGTGAACGCCAGAATAACTATAGATATGATCAGGACCCCTGTGACAAGGGACAACAATAATCTTATCCGAGAACTATTCCTTGCGTAGTCTTTCATACCGTATATATGCTATTCTCGAATCGGTAACTGTTTTAAAACACGCGCCTTATCGAATATATACACCACGGTCACATACCGATCCGTGATATTGTGAAACCTATAGTCCTTTTGGTCCAGGTGAATCAGATTATCGGTTATTTCTTCTCCATCAAGGGCCAGTGATCGAGTTGGGCTATAGTAATCGCCCGCAATCCATACCTTCTTTGTGCACACCTTCCGCGGCCCTATAACAAAGCCGGGAACGAGGATATCACCCGTTTTCGCAGCAATGTAATTGAGCTTGATCTTCTCCTTGACCTCCTTGTTCAGCAGACGAGTCCTGTAGTCGTTTATGATTACCTTACACTGCTCGTTGATCATCCCGTCTTCAAACCAATCCGCATCATACTCCCATATAGGTTTTTCTCCCCTCTCCCAGTTGATGGTAAACACCGGATCGAAGAATATCTGGTTTTGCGTAAAGCATAGTACCTTTTCATCTGCTTTTAAATTATTCAGGCAAAAAGAAACATTGGCCATCTGCCGCATCATGCTAGGATCCCTGGTCATCTGACTGCTGACCAAACAAAGGGGCCAGATAAAAAGGAGAAAGACTGCAGGTATGGCTATCCCGATTTTCTTGATAATGAGCAAATCCTGAAAGTCCTTATAGGTATCTGATAATAAGCCGGATACTAAAATAGCTAACGGAGGAACCGAAGGAAAAAATGTCTGGGAAAAAGGCCTTTTTGCAGTTACATAAAAGAAAACACCTGTCAGGGCCCACACGGCAACAACGATACGTTGAGTATTGGATCTAAACCAGGCTGCGATAATGGCGAAAATCCCCCCTATCGCCAAGGCATATTGTAAATGATTCTGGAAAATGAGGTCCTTAAATACGTCAAGTCTATTATATGGAAATGGGTATACCTCTTCGGTATAAGGGGCATAAAAAATGAGTTGCTTAATAACAGCATAGTCAAAAAACATATATATATTCTCATTATATCTAAATACCAAATAGAGGAGGCTCATGGCCAGCGCCACCAATAGAGTCGAAAGATAGCAAAGATGTATCTTCCAGATCATTTTATACGACATACTCCGCAGATAATACAACGAGAGGCCGACAATGATCCCCACATTCCATACTATCGCCTTCTGTGTTGATGCGAGCGCCATTCCCAAAAATATTCCTGAAAGGATGAGGATGCTATACCTCTTTTCCTTTATATACCTCAGGCCATAATAAGCACCTATCACGTTAAAGGTCATATTGAATACATCATGCCTGATCTCTATCCCCCTGTTAAGAAATATAAGAGAAGATAACGTTAAGCAAACTGCCAGCAAGCCCGTCCTTTTATCCCAAAGAATTGCCCCGATCTTATAGACGAAAAGTAACGCTATGACATTCGTTAATAAAATAGCGTATCGAGCTATCGTGATTGTAGTAGTCTTAAACCCAAACAGGGCAACGATATGAGCTATGAAAAGGTTGAAGAGGGGAAAATGGGGTTCAATCTGATCGGCATACAGGGCCTTGCCCCTGATAAGGGAAGCACCGGCATAAAGGATCTCAAACTCATCAAAGCTAAAGGAACGATTCCCTGAAATTCTCACATATGCAAAAGCCATATAGAAAATAAATCCGGCTAAAAGTAAATCCGGCCATATGATGGACAGATCCTTCTTGGATATCGGATTACCGCTTACCTTCATTCTATCCTTTGGTAATATCCCTTATGAATGATGCCTTTTTTCGGGGCAAAAATCTTATAGTTCGCTAGGGTTAACTTCTGTGCCGTATACTTTATGCATGTACGCAATACACCCAACCCATATACAATGCTATCCGTAAGATTGACCGACGAAGCCTCCTCGAAATACCTGGTGGGACAGGATACCTCTCCGATTCGGTATCCAAAATATATGATCTGGGCAAGCATCTCATTATCGAAGACAAAGGTATCGGAGTTGGCCTGAAAAGGCAAATTTTCCAGCACCCTTCGGGAAAAGGCCCGGTACCCTGTATGGAACTCCGACAGCTTGCTTCCCAAGAGCAAGTTTTCTATTGCGGTAAGAAAGCGGTTGGCGATATATTTATACACGGGCATCCCACCCTTGAGAGCACCACCGCCTATAATGCGTGAACCCAAAACCACATCATACACATCAAAGGCAATCATGCTGGCCATGGCCGTGATCAATTTTGGGGTATACTGATAGTCTGGGTGAACCATCACAATAATATCGGCCTTATGCCGCAATGCCTCTTGATAGCAGGTTTTTTGATTTCTGCCGTAGCCGTAATTACGGTCATGCAAAAAGGTTTTAATGCCCAATCTTTTAGCTAACGATACCGTACTATCCGCACTATAGTCATCCACCAATAATACCTCATCCACGATATCCAGAGGTATCTCTCGGTACGTTTGCTCCAGGGTCTCCTCTGCATTATATGCCGGCAAAACAACAAGTATTTTCTTTCCGTTGATCATAAGACACACCCTTTTTCAAAATGGGCAAACTATCCTGTCTCTTTGAACATTACATTCTCTTTACATATGAGACCCGTTCTTCACCTTCTGGTGAACCTCTTTTATGAGCTTATAAATGCCTGGATCTTTTTGTCTGGTTTCAAGGGAAATCTTTTCAAGCACGGAAATGGCTTTAGCGTACTCACCTATGTGATAATAGGAAACACCGAGGTTTTTTCTTAAGAGTTCAGAATTCGGGAAAAGGGCCAGCCCGTTCTCAAGAACAGCTATCGAATTTCTATACGCGCCTATGGATCCATATGCCCCACCGAGATTGGCCCAGAACTGTGATTCGTTCGGGCGAAATAAAACCGCCTTCTTAAAGCTTTTTAGTGCATTAT
>QMLW01000066.1 GCA_003646935.1 Deltaproteobacteria bacterium | reverse complement strand
GATGGCGTGGGGGTCCTGGGGGCAAACCGGCAAGGGGGAAACGCCCGCACGAGGGCCTTGGCCTTGGGTGGTGTGGCTGGAGAGAGAGCAGCACAGAGGGCGCGGGAATCAGGTCAACCTGCTGTGCCGGAGAAGGAGATAGTGAAGGAAAGGCAAAGGCTTGAGGCGCTTCTTTCAAAAAAAAGGGGGGATCTCATGGGGCCTCGCCGAGATCTCCAGGACCTGATGTGGCGTAAGGCGGGAATCATTCGAGACAGGGAGGGTCTGGAAGGGGCCTTGGAAAAAATAAAGGGACTCACCGAGAGTCTCCATAGACTACGCGTAAAGGAGTATAGAGAGCTGATCGGATACCTGGAACTCGAGCATATGGTGCTCATGAGTGAGATGGTGTGCCGCACCGCGCTCTTGAGGAATGAGAGCAGGGGCGCACACTACCGTAGCGATTATCCCGAAGAGGATAACGACGGATGGCTGAAAAATATCCTGATTCGCAGGCGTGGCTCGGAAATAAGCCTTGAGGCTGTTCCGGTGCCTATGACCACGGTGAGAGTTTAGCAATTCAACTTCTTTGACAAAGCAAGGTTATTTTGTTAGACGGAAGCGATTACTGTATTTGTTGAGACACAAGAAAGCTCATCATGCGATAAAGGAGGCGGACTATGGCAAAAGAGCAAGAATTCCCGAAGGTCGGATATCAGTATCAGCTTATCTTGAAGCATATACTGGAGCACACTGCACGGATGCGCCCCGATGGGGAGATCATCTATGGGGATATGGTTCGAGAGAACTATGCCCAGCTCTATGAGCGGTGCCAGCGTCTTTCAAACGCGCTCAAGGGTTTGGGCGTGAAACAGGGATCAAAGGTCATCTGTTTTGAGTGGAACACACACCGGTTCCTCGAACTATATTTCGCCGTGCCCTGTATGGGCGCCATGATGCACATGGGAAATCCCCTTCTAGCCCCTGAGCAGATAGTCTACCTCGTAAACCGCGTTGAAGACGATGTGCTTATCTTTAACAAGGATTTCACCTCGTTGATCGAGTCCGTACGCGATAGATTGAACACGGTGAAGCACTACATAGTGCTCACCGATGACGGGGAAGTGCCGGACACAACGCTGAAGCCCATCACTGAGTACGAGGAATTGCTGCAATCTGCATCCCCGCACTATACCTACCCCGATCTGGACGAGGATACCGTTGCATCACTGAGTTGTACCACGGGCACCACAGGGGACCCTAAGATTTGTTTCTTTACCCACCGGCAGCACATCATGCACAGCCTCATCTGGTCGAATATACTTTTGGGTTTTTCCGGGGAGCGAGGTTTTGACCCCAGAAGGGGTATGACCATACAGCTGGTGCCCATGTTTCACGCTCACGGCTGGGGGGTTCCCTATATGGCCACATATCTGGGATGCAACCAGCTCTATCCCGGTAGATTCGATCCGAAGGAGTTCTTGGAGCTATTGAAAAGGGAACGAGAGCCGGGACAGAGCGGGTATATGTGCTGCGTGGCCACCATGCTGAACATGATTATCTCACATCCTGAGGTGGAGCAGTACCAGGAGTATTTCAGGGGCTTGATTTATGAGGGCGGGGGAATGAGGCTTAATGCCGTGCTCGCCAAAAGAGCCAGGGATCTCGGTATGGATATCTGCTCTGGATGGGGCATGACTGAGGTGTACACCAAGGTTGGGCTCCAGTACCTGAAGCCCCATATGTTTAGCTGGCCCGAGGAAAAGAAGATAGAGTTCTTGAGCGGCACGGGGATGGCGCCGCCCTTTGTGGAACAGAGGGTGGTGGATGAGCAGGGCAACGATGTGGCAAAGGACGGCAAGGAGGTTGGCGAGATCGTGCTCCGGGCCCCCTGGCTCACCATGGGCTACTACAGGGATCCCGAGAAATCCAAGGAGCTGTGGAGGGGCGGATGGATGCACACTGGAGATATGGCCACCATTGATGAGGAGGAGAGCGTGCTCATTATCGATCGCTCCAAGGATGTGATAAAGAGCGGGGGGGAGTGGATCTCAAGCCTCACGCTCGAGAGCCTCATCAATACACACCCAAAGGTCCAGGAGGTTGCGGTCTTTGGGGCGGATTCGGAGAAGTGGGGTGAGCGCCCCGTTGCATTGGTGGTGCTGAAGGACGAGCATAAAGGCGGCGCATCCGAGAAGGAGATGAGGGATCACATGGTTCAGTTCGTGGAGGATGGCAAGATACTGAAATGGTGGATACCGGAGAAGTTTATCTTCGTGGATGCCATTCCCCGCACGAGCGTTGGCAAGTTCGATAAAAAGGAAATGAGATCATCCTATGGGGAGGTATTGGAGGGGTAGGCTTGCTGATATATATAGTGAAAGATTGAGCGAATACGTTTTGTAGGGTCAATGAGGTGGACTTCGAGCTTGACGAACACATACAAGCAGTACGAGATACGGCAACCAGGTTTGCGCAAAGGGAGATACTTCCCAGGGTCGAGGATGACGAGAGGAATCATCGATTTCAGCGGGATCTGCTGGATAAGATGGGACAGCTGGGCTTCTTCGGGTGTCCGATCCCGGAGGAATACGGCGGCTCGGGTATGGGCTTCCTTGCCCACGCGGTGGTAACCGAGGAGATATCCAAGGTAAGTGGATCCCTGAGGGCTGCCTTCAACATGCAGACTATGGGCACGGCTCGTGAGATCTACCAGTATGGCAATGAGCAACAAAAGAAGCTCCATATTCAAAGGCTCGTCACCTGTGAGATCCTCGGCTGTATTGGGATCACGGAGCCCGATGCCGGCTCAGACGTGGGAGCCATCAGAACAAGGGCCATCCGCGATGGCGATGGATACATCCTGAATGGCGCGAAGACCTGGATTACCTACGCCCAGGTAGCGGACCTGGGGATTATCTATGCCTACACTGATCCCACGGTTCGATACAAGGGTCTCTCGGCATTTATCGTAGACCTCAATACATCGGGGATCAGCACGGTGCCAACGGCCGATAAGTTGGGATGGCGCGCGTGCCCCACGGGCGAGATTGTGTTGGAGGACGTGAGGGTGTCGGTTGAAAACCTCCTAGGCGAAGAGGGAAGGGGGTTTGCCTATTGCATGGGGAGCCTGGACAACACCCGTTTGACGGCTGCGGCGGGAGCCGTCGGGGTGAGCCAGGCGCTCGTCGATGAGAGCATCCGGTATGCCAGGGAGAGGGAGCAATTCCGTAAACCCATAGGGGAGTTTCAGATGATCCAGGAGGAGATCGCGCGAATGGTCGTTGAAACCGATGCGGCGCGCCTTCTTACCTACCGTTGTGCTGCACAAAAGGATGCCGGGGGTATCCACAACACCCTGGAGACAAGCATGGCAAAGTACTATTCATGCGAGGTCGCTTCACGGGTGGCCGATTCCGCACTGAGGATTCTGGGTGCCTATGGCTACTCATCGGAGTACCCCGTTGAGCGGCTTTTCCGGGATGCAAAGCTCTATCAGATCCTTGAAGGATCTGCCAACATACACAAGATAATCATCTCCAACGATGCCCTCGGGTATCGAAAGGCCAATCGGTAACCGCGTGCAAGGTCTCATAGATGGATCTGCCCCTAAAAGGAATTCGCGTCCTTGATGTAACCAGGCTTATCCCTGGGCCCTTTTGCACCATGATCCTGGGCGATCTCGGGGCCGATGTCATCAAGGTGGAGGAGCCTACAACCGGGGATTACGAACGGCAGATTGGACCATTTATCGGCCCTATGCCGTACCGATTTCTGCTGCTCAATAGAAACAAGAGAAGCCTTGCTATCAATCTGAAGCACAGGAGGGGAAAGAAGATCTTGCTGGAGCTCGCCAAAGGAAGCGATTGTCTGGTAGAGGGCTTTAAGCCGGATACGATGAAGAGATTGGGCCTGGATTATCAGCATGTCAAAAAAGTCAATCCCGGGGTAGTGTATTGCTCTATGTCGAGTTATGGGCACACGGGGCCCTCCAGGGATCGGAACGCGCATGATCTCAATATACTGGCGGAGTCGGGAATCCTTCATATGACCGGCCATCCGGATGGACCTCCCGTGATACCCGGCATACAGGTTGTTGATATCATCACCGCCCTTTATGCGGCAATCGCTATCCTCTCTGCCCTCATGGTAAAGAAGGAAACCGGCAGGGGACAGCACCTGGATATCTCCATGTTCGACAGCGCCTATACGCTCCTCTTTGACCTCGCCCGTTACGTTTGGAGTGAGCAGCGAGAGCCCCAAAGGGGAGGCGAGAGGCTCTCCGGCGGCCTGGCGAACTATTATATCTACAGCACCAAAGATAAGAAAACACTGGCAGTAGGGGCGCTTGAGACGGAGTACAAGAAGAGATTGTTCCGGTTTCTGGGTATGGAGGGATTTCTTGAGGAGGGAGGGGAGATCACCACAACGGGAGTATCTCACGATAAGGAACGAGAGACCAAGGAAGCGATGAAAGAGGCATTCTCTCAGAAGAGCTTAGAGGAATGGAACGAGATCCTGGGTCCCGCGAATTGCTTTTGCTCGCCCGTAAAAACCGTTTCCGAAGCCCTCTCCGACCCCCATGCAACCCACCGTGGCATGGTAAATGAAGGCAATCACCCTCGATGCGGATCCTTTACGCAACTGGGCACAGCGCTGAAGTTCTCCGAGACACCCATAGATCTGCAGGGAATTCCTGCCCCGGACCTGGGACAGCACACCGTGAGCATCCTCAAGGAGATAGGGATTAACTCTTCCGAGATAGAGGAATTGAGAAATAGGGGAACAATCTTCTATCCATGCGATCAGGAATAGATCAGGGGGATTACGGCCCGATTCAAGGACTACTTTAGCACTATTTATCAAGATACTTCTGCCTCTCCCATGTAGCAGTGATTATTCCTTGTTCTTTGAGGCCAAGTTGTACTATCCGTAGTATCCGCAGTGCTTTATTAATAAATCAGTTTTCGGCCATGCACTCATCCTATCATTTTGGAGGGAAGAAACGTAGCTATCTGCGGAAAGATTATTAATATGATCAAGGTAAGTATATCCATTGCCAAGAAAGGTATAACTCCTTTAAACATATCTTCCAGAGGGATATCCGGAGCCACTCCACGGACCATATAGACATTTAATCCAATAGGTGGACTAATCAGGCAGACTTCACACATCTTTACGGCAATAATACCGAACCAGATAGGATGATACCCAAGACCGACTATTATCGGGAACATCAGGGGCAGGGTCAGGGTAAGCATCCCTATGGCATCCATAAACATACCCAGGACCACGTAAAAGGCCAAAAAGCCCGAGAGAATGACCCACCTGGGTACAGGCAGACCCTGCACAGTTTGGATAAAGGCCCTGGAGACCCCGCTGAGCGCTAAAAAGCGCATGAAAATCAAAACACCGATGATAATCATAAAAATCATTACCGTGGCCCGTGCAGTTTCCAGCAAGGACTCGTAGAGATTAGACCAGCTAAGCCGCATACTGAATAAGGCGATAGCAAAGGCACCAAAGGCCCCTGCAGCGCCTGCCTCTGTAGGGGTGAATACCCCTATATAAAGACCGCCGATAACCAAAAGAAATAGCAGGCCTATGCCCCAGACGTACTTGAGAGAAGCAAGGGCCTCTTTTAAAGAGAACTCCGAGGTCACGGGCGCCATTTCCGGCTTAATACGGGCCCAAAAGTAAAGCATTAAGGCGTAGATGAACGCAGAAAGGATGCCCGGCAGGAATCCTGCGATAAGAAGTTTTCCTATTGACTCTTCCACGATGACCCCAAAGACGACCAAGATGGCGCTAGGAGGGATCAAAGAGGCCAGAGTCCCGCTGGCAGCTACTACCCCGGCGGATAACTTGTTATCATAGTGGTACTTTTTCATCTCTGGAATGGCCACTTTTCCCATTACCGCAGCTGATGCAGTGCTGGAGCCTGAGGATGCGGCAAAAGCAGCGCAACCAAATACCGTTGCAATGGCCATTCCACCGGGCAGATGCCCTACCCATTTTCGACCTACGGAAAAGATATCACTAGTCAATCCTGCATAATAAGCAAAATACCCCATAAGGATGAACATCGGGATGACACTTAAGGTATAATGGGCTGCCAAGGGATAGACCAGGTATCCCACTGTATTGACTGCCACACTCCAGCTTTTTATGACAAAGATCCCTAAAAAACCGATCAGGGCAGTGGCAAAGGCGATAGGCATTCCAATAATCAATAAGATTAAGAGTGCTACACAGCCCAGAAGTCCGATGGTAATTGGATCCATAGACTATAACTCCCTATTTTCAACCCCAGCAAGAGCTTGTGTCATATGTTGGGTAAACTGAATGGCCAGCCGAATACAAAGAAAAAAACACCCTACCGGAACAGCCATCTTAGAGGGCCAGATCGGAAGATAGAGGTTGGGGGTTATCCCGTGGAAGTGTAAATCATAAAGGGCGGAGTCCAGGGTGGTCACTGTCAAGACAATAAAGGTAAATAGAGAGATAAGCAAGGTAAAGGCCTCTACAATATGATAGGCCCTGCCTTTTATAAACTTCTCAATGACAAAGCTCATCCTGACATGACCGCCCAACTTCTGGGTGTAGGCCAGGCCGAAGAAGACGATACCGGCCATAACCAGCTCTGTAATTTCCACCTTCCCGTATATTGGATTATTAAAGATATAGCGCATTAAGATTCCAGCGCTGGTCAGAAACATGACAAAGGCGATCAAAATTGCCCCGATAAAGTTAACACTGGTGTCTATCCTGGTTACCCATTTATTTATCGCAACTAACGGGGAGATCTTCCTCCACGCGGCAATATTGTTTTCCATTTCAGCTTCAGCCATAGTAGATACTCTTTTTTTGTTCATTGTTTGCCCCGGGCCGATAAATTGACCCGGGGCATGCACAGTTTCATTTTGTTCTTAGTTTTTTACTTTCCCTCCTCTATTTCTTTTTTCTTCTTCAAGATGAAGTCGAGAATTTCCTTTCCAGGCAGTCCTTGTTTTTCTACACTGTCTGCCCAATCCTCCCACATGGGTTTGGCCGTTTCCATCAATTTTTGCCTAGAGTTGGCCGGGAACTCAATAAATTCTATCCCCCTGCCTTTCCATTCCTTATAAATAGTTTGACTGATGAATGTATCCATCTCATTGGGCAATCGCTCGAGCATCAGTTCCTTGGCCAAGGCTTTATGAATTTTCTTTATATCCCCAGGCAGGGCATTCCAGGCATCCTTATTTGCAACAAAAGCCCAGAGCATTCCAGAGCCCGCTCCCAGATTATAGGTGTAATATTTGGATACCTCATGAATCTTGTAGCCATAGTGAGATGCAGGAGCAAAATATGACTGATCAAGTATGCCCTTGGAGACTGCCTCGTAAACCTCCGGAGCAGACATCATAACAGGGGCGGCACCGAGTTTTTTAAACAATTCCCCAGTCTTTCCCCCGATTCTGATCCTCTGCCCTTTTAAATCCTCTATCGACCTAATTGGCTTTATCCCCAGAAAGGTGTAATTGGGCCTGGTATGGGAGAGTCCCATATACACGGCATTCCATCGCTCTGCCATCAATTTCTTGGCAGCCGGATGCTCCATAAAGGCCAACTCCATCTTTGCGATATTTTTTAGTCCTAAAGGAATTATGCAGGGAACGGAAAAGATCATCCCAAGGGGTGCCTTTCCCGGTGCGTATAACGGACAAAAATGGGCCATTTCGTACAAACCGGCTCTGATCCCGTCCAGTTGCTGTTTGGGTGGAGAGAGCTCGGCACCTGGATGGAGTATTGCTTTAAAACGGCCATCCGTGCGTTTCTCCATTTCCTCAGCCCACCATTGGATAGGCCAGACCCTTGCCCCTAACGGACCCCACAAGGAGACATCCCACTTAATTACCCCTTTTTCTGCCGCAGATGCAGAAACACCAAGCACGAACAGGCTCAAAAATACAACTAACATTCCTACTACCACAGAACATTTTGTTTTACCCATAGCTGTTCCTCCTTTTTTTAAGATATTATTTGAAACCTTACTCCGCCAAATAAATATATCACCCCCCTTGCCATTTTTTGTTACGCATTTATATATCAGCATTGTTCGATATGCAACAAAAAACACAAATAAAAATCCATG
>QMLW01000065.1 GCA_003646935.1 Deltaproteobacteria bacterium | reverse complement strand
TAATGGGGTATTGACGATGTCGGATGTCTCCAGGGCCTCGAACTCGATCACTTCCGCACCTTCTCCCTTGAGTGGCGCCACTCTCACCACCTTTCCCTTCCTGATGAACTGCAATATTGCCCTAATCGCTGAGAGTCGCGGGCTCACCACCGTATCGATACCGATCGTGGAGATAAGCGGGATATAGCTCAATTTTCCTATCTTGGTGACCGTTTTCTTTGCCCCGAGCGCCTTGCCCAACAGGGAGATAAGCACGTTGTTTTCCTCATCTCCAGTGAGCACCACCATGATATCAACGTCGGCCACGTTCTCCTCGATGAGAAAGTCCCGATCCGTCCCATCGCCGTTCAGCACCACCACCTTTTCGAGCCTCTCCGCCAGCTCAAGGCATCGCTGGCCGTCCTTTTCGATTATCTTGGTATTGATAGTGGTGGTATCGAGCGATTGGGCAAGGGCCAGACCAGTTTCACCGCCGCCAACGATCATCACCCGGCTCAATCCCTCTTTCCTGAGGTTCATGATCTGAAAGATGTTCGGGATATCCTCTCTTCGAGTGACCAGGTATATCAGGTCGTTTGCATGAATCACATCATCGCCTTTCGGCACAATGACCTTCTCGCCCCTTATAATAATGCCCACGAGTATCGAGTGTTCATACTCATTAAAAGAGAAGAGCCTTCGTCCTACGAGCGGGGAATCCTCCTTTATGGTGAGTCCGATAAGTTTTACCCTCCCATCGACGAAATCGATAACCTCGGAGGCAACGGGAATCTCGGTGAGCTTGAGCATCGATGCAACCATCTCGGACTGGGGATTGATGATAAGATCGATGTTGAGGAAATCATGGCTGAAGATCTCCTTGTGCGTTATGTAATCAGGGTTTTTCACGCGGACTATCTTGGTGATAAAATCGGTAAGGTGCTGGGCGTAGAAACAGGAGATCAGATTCGCCTCATCGTTGTCTGTGGCTGCAACGATGATGTCGCTCTCCTTAATGTCGGCCTCCCGTAAGATCGATGGATTGGTGCCGGAGCCCTCAATTGCCTGCACATCGATGGCATTTTGAACAGACCGTATCTTCACCGGATCCTTTTCGATTACCACTACATCGTGATTTTCCTCAGAGAGCCTCTGCGCTATATTAAATCCCACGTCTCCAGCGCCGATGATGATAATCTTCATCTAACTCTACCTCTTCCAAAAAACCTTGACGCCCTCTCCCGATTTAACCCAGAAGGCCTACGGTGAGTTGTAAAAAAGCCGTGAGGAAAAGTCAATATATAATAGTGTTGCTTCTCTTGGGAATATCCGTTCAGACACAATAGCTCTGTTGATGAGCGAGCTGCATTCGCTGTTCGTTTGGAGCGTGAAAAGGGGGAGAAGCAGTGAGAGCGGCGAGGGATTAAAATAGTCGTTTTTGTTTTCGTTGGTCTTTATCCTTACCCGTAAGGCCGAAATGCCGGTAAGCAAGCTTAGTGGCCACCCTTCCCTTTGGCGTACGGTTTATGTACCCACTCTGTATTAGAAATGGCTCGTATACCTCCTCCAGGGTGTCCTTTTCCTCGCACAGGGCAGCTGATAGCGAATCTACCCCGATAGGGCCACCTTCGAACTTCTCGATAATCGTGAGCATGATCTGTCGATCCATCTTGTCAAGTCCCTTATCGTCAACCTCGAGTATATTCAGTGCCTTCGCCGCAACGGAACGCGTGATGACCCCTTGGGCCTCGATCTGGGCATAATCCCTCACCCTCTTGAGCAACCTGTTTGCGACCCTTGGGGTCCCCCTGGATCTCTTTGCAATCTCGAGCGCACCCTCTCTATCGAGCTCGGTGCGGAGGTACAGTGCCGAGCGGCACACGATTTCCTTGAGTTCCTCGGGCTTATAGAAATCCAGGCGTAGAATAACCCCAAACCTGTCTCGCAGGGGAGGAGTGAGCAGGCCCGTTCTCGTGGTGGCGCCGATTAAGGTGAAGGGGGGAACGGAGAGCCTGACGGTCTTTGCTGATGGACCTTGCCCAATGATGATATCGAGTTTGAAGTCCTCCAGTGCGGGGTAGAGTATTTCCTCTACCACGTGGTTCAGCCGGTGTATTTCATCGATAAACAGGACGTCCTTGGGCTCCAGAGAGGTGAGGATGGCCGCTAGATCACCGGCACGCTCCAGCACAGGCCCCGAGGTCGTTTTTACATGGACACCCAGCTCATTTGCGATTATATGGGCGAGGGTCGTCTTTCCAAGGCCAGGGCTCCCGTGAAACAGGACGTGGTCTAAGGCCTCTGAGCGTCCCTTCGCGGCATCGATGAAGATCCTGAGGTTTCTCTTGATATCCTCTTGCCCAATAAAGTCATCTAACCTCGATGGCCTGAGACTGGCCTCCAGAGACCCGTCATCAACCTTGGGCTTGGGATCTGTGATCCTCTCCTCCATGGTCGTCATGCACCTATCGTCATTCGCATCATGAAAGTACGGTACTGGCTGTTTATATAACCTAAAGCTTCGTTATTTATTTCAAATTTTTAAAAGACATACAATGTAAAATGCAAATTGAAAATTAAACGGTGCATATTGAAAGGAAGAGAATTGCCTTGATAACCATGTGAGAAAAATGATTGTAACTTTTGCATTTTGCATTTTTTATTTCTCAATTCGAAGCTTTGCTTAATCTCTTCCCCCCTTTTCAACGAACAACGTAAGCTTGAAGTTGATGCGAATCTCATTATGCCAGGTTTCGCAAGGCCTCCTTGAGCAGCGTCTCGATATTCATCTCTTGATCCTTATCAAGGGCGATCTGGATGGCCCTCTTTGCTGCCTTGTTTGGGTAGCCGAGGTTGATGAGGGCTGATAGGGCGTCCTCATAGATTTCCTTGTCCTGTATCTCCACCTTCTGCTCAAGCGCTATCTCGATTCCTCCCACGAGCTTTGACGCCTTCTCCTTTAACTCCAGGGTTATCCTCTGGGATGTCTTTTTCCCCACGCCCGGAATGCTTGAGATCCTGTCTGAGTCTGCCCTCACGATGGCGCTCAGGAGCTCCTCAAATCCCATTCCGGAGAGTATGTTCAGTGCAACCCTCGGTCCGATGCCGGAAACGGAGATTAGGAGCAAAAAGACCTTCTTCTCCATCTCCGTTTGAAAGCCGAAAAGCCGAAGCGTGTCCTCCCTTACATGGGTATAGATGTGCAGGCTCACCTTCTCCCTTTCATCGGGGAGTTGGTAGAACGTGGATAGGGGAATAAAGATCTGATAGCCAACCCCGTTTATATCGACTACCAGAGATTGAGGATTCTTGCTTAGCAGCGTCCCGCTTAGATACGCTATCATTTCTCTATCCGTCTACTCAATCCTGACCCAGTTATGGTGGCATATGGCAATGGCCAGCGCGTCAGAGGTGTCGAAGGAAAGCGGAATGTCGAGCTGGAGGAGGAGCTTGACCATGGACCGTACCTGTTCCTTTGTTGCCCTTCCGTAACCAACAACCGATTGTTTAATCTCCAGGGGCGTGTATTCGAAAACCTTGAGGCCACATTGGATAGCTGCCACCAGAATGGCTCCCCTTGCGTGGCCGATCTTTAGAGCGCTCTTCACGTTTTTGGCAAAGAAGATATCCTCGATAGACATTTCTTCAGGATGATAGGTATGGATGATTTCAACGAGGGACTCGAAGATGTTATGGATCCTCTGGCTGAAGGGCGCCGAGGATGGAAGCGAGATCTTCCCTCCCTCCACATAGATCAGCCTATTACCTGCCTTTTGGACCAGTCCGTAACCTGTAGTTAAAGAGCCGGGATCGACCCCAAGGACAAGCATTAGCTGAGAGACTCCATTACCTCATCGGGAATATCGAAGTTGGCGTATACGTGGTTCACATCCTCGTTATCCTCAAGGGCTTCCATGAGGGTTAACATCTGTTGTGCGTGTTTGCCGTCCAGTTTTACCGTGGACTTGGGGATCATGGTTATCTCCGCTAGCTCATAGCTGAGCTGTGCATCATCAAATGCGGCCTTCACTTCTTCAAAGGAGGCAGGCTCGGTGATCACCTCGATCTCTTTCTCGCCCTCTTGAATGTCATCTGCCCCTGCCTCAAGGGATACCTCATACAGCTTGTCCTCATCTACCTGGTCTTTCTTGAAGAGGATAAGGCCTTTCTGGGAGAACATCCAGGAAACGCAACCTGCTTCCCCCAGGTTACCTCCGGCCCGCTCAAAGCTATGCCGTACATCTGCTACCGCCCTGTTCCTGTTATCGGTCAGCACATCGAGCAAAATCGCCACGCCCCCAGGCCCATATCCCTCATAGGTGAATTCCTCGTAACTCGTGCCCTCTAACTCACCCGTTCCCTTTTTTATCGCCCGTTCAATGTTATCCTTGGGCATATTCTCCGCCTTTGCCGCCGCTATGGCAACCCTCAACCGCGGGTTGGAATCGGGATCCTTTCCGCCGAGCCTGGCCGAAACGGTGATCTCCTTTATGAGCTTGGTAAATATCTTTCCCCTTTTCGCATCAACTGCTCCCTTTTTATGCTTTATGGAGTGCCATTTTGAATGTCCGGACATATGCGACTCCCTTGAAGATTTCTTGTTTTTCCACTATGGTAGTAGCCCTTAGGCTGAAGAAAGCGATATTCGCTACTTGTGTACCATAAGTATATCATTTTTGCTAGGGCTATTTGGGGGCATACCCGCAACCGGGTGAAAGGTAAATGGTGTATGGTTCACCATGATATGTTCATGAGCGTGTAGTTCCCTGGGAGGCGGATATGATACCTTGCCTGGCCGATACGGTGCTTTTTGTTTGACTTTGCTGCGGTAAATCTGCTTAGAGTAGGGCGTACCATGGGTGGACGATCAGGCAATGTTCTTCTTCTATAATATAGCGGCTACCTTGTTATTCTTCGTGTTCGGTCCCCTTGTGTTCCTTTTCCTCGTAATCAAGGGCTTCGTTGATCAGCACTTCACCGAGAGGTTCGGGCTTTTACCGGCACAGCTCATCGGGCCGAAGGCGAGCGGGCTTCGGGTTTGGCTTCATGCCGTATCCATCGGTGAGGTAAAGCTCGCCAAGACGATCGCTGAGCAGATACAAGCGAGGGAGAGCAACGTCTCCCTTATCCTCTCGACGACCACCAAGAGCGGCAGACAGACCGCGCTCAGGGTTATGCCCCCGGATACCACCATTATCTACAATCCTATTGACCTGCTGTGGTGCGTGAGAAGCGCTTTGAAGAAGGTGTTGCCCCATCTATTCATAAACCTGGAGACCGAGATTTGGCCGAATCTCCTGTGGACGTGCAGGCGGCTCGGTATTCCGGTCTTCCTGGTAAACGGGCGTATCTCCGTGCGGTCGATCAATAACTATAAGCGAGTACGATTTTTCATGAGAGACGTGCTTTCCGCCTACTGGTCGCTCTCCATGATAAGCAGCATGGATGCTCAGCGAATACTATCACTAGGGGCGGATCCCAGACGGGTAGTGGTCGGGGGAAATGCGAAATACGACACCTTGGGCAAGGAGGCCGGTCCGGAGCTTTCGAGGAGAATAGCCGCCATCTACAGGGTTACTGGGAAGAGGCCTGTTTTTATCGCGGGGAGCACCAGAGGAGGCGAAGAGGAGATCATCATCGAGGCGTACCGAGAACTTCGGGCCCGCTATTCGTCACTGGTATTGATCATTGCGCCGAGGCACATAGAGAGGTGCGGTAGCATTGAGACAGTCCTTCGGTCATCCCATCTGGATTATTGCCTGCGCAGCGATCTGGAGGGTTTTACCGGAAGGGATCTACCCGCAGATATCGTTCTTGTGAATACCTTTGGGGAGCTCTTCGGCCTCTACAGTATAGGAACGGTGGTATTCTGCGGGGCGAGTCTCGTGCCACTAGGCGGGCAGAATCCGTTGGAGGCAGCCGTGTGGGGTAAGCCGGTTTTATACGGCCCCTCAATGGAGGATTTTTTAGAGGCCAAGGCCCTGCTGGAGGGCGTAGGAGCGGGGTTTGTGGTACGGGATAAGGATGAAGTTGTGGAAAAGGCCGCATGGCTCTTGGATCATCAAGAGGAATCCGAGATATTGGGGAGGAGGGCCAGGGAGGAGATCGAATGCAATAAGGGTTCTGCCAAGAAACAGGTGGAACGCGTTTTCCGGATCTTCCATGAAGGTCTGTAGTGTGAGCAGCTTTGTCAGCTAACATTTTTTAGATGTGGATCATGGGGATGAAGAGCAGAACGAGGCTCATCAGGCAGGCCAGAGAGGTTCTGCAGATTGAGGCTCAAGGGATACTCGATTTGGTTGAGCGGATTGGTCTGGAATTTGAACAGGCCGTTGAGATGATCCTCCAGAGCAAGGGGCGAGTCATTCTCACCGGGATCGGAAAATCGGGATTGATTGGCAGAAAGATTTCAGCCACCCTTAACAGCACGGGCACTCCATCGCAGTTTCTCCATCCGGCAGAGGCCTTGCATGGCGACCTCGGCATGGTTGCAGCCGATGATATCGTGATCGCCATTTCGAACAGCGGCTATACAAAGGAGTTGATTCGTATCGTGCCTACTCTGAAGGATATTGGCACGAAACTCATTGCCTTTTGTGGGGACCCGGAATCGCCACTTGCACGGGAAAGCCACCTCTTCATAGATGTAGGGGTGGAGAGAGAGGCATGCCCTCTGGGCCTTGCACCAACCACCAGTTCTACTGCTGCCTTGGCCATGGGCGATGCATTGGCAGTGGTTTTATTGGGAGGGAGGCGTTTTAACAGGAGCGACTTCAAGCGGTTCCACCCCGGTGGCAGTCTGGGGAAAAGGCTTGCGGGCGGGGTTGGTGAGGTCATGTTGAGGGGGGAGCTGATACCGTTGGTATCGAGGGATCAAACCGTGAGAGAGGCCCTCTTTGAAATGGAAGCCAAGAGGATTGGCGCCTGCCTCGTTGTTGATGATGGCCATGTGTTGCTCGGCGTTGTCACGGATGGCGATATCAGGCGGTCACTTTTGAGGACGGATGGTATAGTGGCGTCAAGGGTGGAGGAGATCATGTCGCCACCACCAAGGCTGATCGATGAGCAGCTGAGGATAGAAAACGCGGTTGCTATGATGGAACAGGATGGCCTCACCGTATTACCTGTTGTGGATAAGGCGGGAAGGGTCACGGGTCTCATCCATTTACACGGGCTCTTGCGCGATGGGCAAAGGGATGCTGATGGATGAACGAAGGCCGCCTAAGGGATTGATCGTCGATCTCATCACGCCCCTCTCTGATACGGGGGGTATCGACAGGGGAAGCCTGCGTCGTCTTCTCGAGAGGGTTCTGCCCCATGTGGATGGGGTACTGCTGGGCAGCCCTCGGGTTGGAGAAGGGAGATCCCTTGGACTCAATCATAAGGTTGACCTGCTTGCAAGTGCCCTGGCCTTGATCGGCGATGACACGCCGATGTTTTTTTGGATAAGCGGGGAGTCCTCGGAAGCTACCCTGGAAATCCTCGTTGCTCTCGAGGATACTCTGCGTACCGTTGACTACAGGGGGAACGTTTTTTGGCTTGACTCCCCGCTATACTACCACAGCAACAGGGGGCTCTATAAACACTACGAGGAACTCACTTCCCTTGCCGATAACCCCATAGTGCTCCATAACGATCCTGGATTGATCGAGTTCCTGGATAGACCATTGAAGAGGTCCAACATACGGACGAGCATTGTCAAGGAGTTAGGGGTGATGGAGGGAATCAGGGGGTTGGTTTTCTGTGGCTCCCTTGCACGCGTGAATAACTATCAGAGGTCCCTCAGCAGGAGGTCGGATTTTAGGGTATATGATGGTGATGAAACCAGGTTTCTCGAGCATCCGAGTATGAGCGGAATTGTCTCCATGGGAGCAAATGTTGCACCGGAAGTATGGAGCATGATAACGAGGAGTTCACTGGGGATTCGGGATGACGAGGATCCCGGTAGGCTCTTTGAACTGGGTGCCCTGCTCAGGGATCTATGGAGGATGTATCGGGAAAATCCGGTTCGGATCATAAAAGAGGCCCTGGTTGATCTCAAGGTCATTGCCTTTCCCGCATGCACGCCCAAAACCGAGCCCCTACGGGATAGCGTCACCCCTCTCGTCGAATTTCTCTCGCACTACCACCTCCAGTAGCTCATTGAGATGCGTGTTTCCCTGTGATAGAACGAGTTTCCCTGATGTCCGGTAAAAAAATCGAGCGGTAGACTTG
>QMLW01000064.1 GCA_003646935.1 Deltaproteobacteria bacterium | reverse complement strand
CCTTTAAGGTTAATCTCTTCCCTTATGCCCGGACTGCCTTTCACCTCCCTTCGTGACGTATTGCTGTAACGCCGTTACATCAACAGTGCATCCTTGTGCTTCAGTACACTGGAGACCGCATCCTCTTTATGGATCGTCCTTGACTGCTGAGCGATTCGATTCGTATACCAAATGATGTCAGGAGAGAATTAAGCAGCGGTGGTATTGCAGTGAAAGCCTTCTGGGAATGGTAACCGTCTTTGATAGTATCGAAGATTGTAGACCGGTACGCGTAGATCAGGCCCGTTGGGATGTCCAATATGTCTCTGTACGCTACCAGATGGTTAGGCATACCTAAGCCTCCATTTGATAGACTACAATCGGAATGCTTCGTTTAGTGAGACATCAAGATATGGCCATAAAGACAGTCAAAATCTATACATCCATGATCACCGACTTGTCAAATTGTTTGTAGACCGCAGCACTCCGATTTAATGATTCGCCGATCTATAGGATAAAATAGAAAGAAAGACCACTTCCCCTCAAGAGAGAAATGGTCTTTTGATGAAGTGCTCGTTTATCGTTTTTTTCTATATCTACTTATCTCTTCTGCTCCATCTCCTCGAGCTGGCCATGCAGCCTTTCCGCATTTTGCCTCACGTAGTCCCTAACCTTGGCGTCCAGTTCCTTGTGCTCATCCAGAGCGTTTTTGAAGGCAAATAGATCCAGCTCACAGAGTGAGTACATGGAGCCATCCGCTGGATCCTTATAGCGGTCGATGATCCTGGCCCCGTGGAGGGTAGTCTTGGAAAAGGTCTTCAGGGCCTGCTCCACGTGCTGCTCCTCAGAGGAGGCCGACATATCCCCGGCAGTGGTAGAGGCCATGTAATCCTTAGCGAGCACGGCCACGTAGGTCTCGAGGATCTTGGCCACCTCTGCGCGAGCCCTGTTGTCTGCGCTTGAGCGCAAGAGGGCAACGTTCTTGATCCCCGAGGCGACCCCTACCCCGTAGAAGATCTTCCCCTTGTCCACATCAAAGGCTCCGCTTCCCTTGTCAACCCATGCAGGTCGTTTGGCAGCCGGCTGTTTGCCCGCGCACCCTAAGGAAATCAAAAGACCGATGCCAAGTAACATACAGAGTGCTTTTATGGTGTTTTTCTTCATTTCTACCTCCTTCTTTTTTTAAATTCCTTGATGGTTCCCCTCATCTCCTCCATCATGTCCTCCATCTCCTGCATACCGGCGATCAATTCATCCAGGTTATACGGCTTCTTCTCGGTGAGCACCCTACCGCCTTTTCCCTCTTGCGGGGGCTTTGGCGCAGGAGATGGTGTTTCCTTTACCGGTTGGACGGGCTCCTTTGCCGTTTGAGGCTCTTCTTTTGCCGGTTTTGGTCTCATCTCGGTGGTGGGCTTCCATGCTGCTGCAAACCGATATCCCTTCCCGTTCAACCACCGAAGGGCCACATTCGACTTAATAGCGAAGTTCACATCCGTGATGGTCAGGCCATCTGCGGCCTTTCTGGCAATCATCGAGTTGATGCCGATCATGCGACCCTGCTCATTGAGGAGGGGTCCTCCGGAATTTCCCCTGTTAATGCTGGCCTCTGTTTGGAAGAGGTCCTTTCCGGATATACCCCCATAGTCGCTTCTGTGGGCGCTGATCACCCCGGTGGTGAGGCTCCACAGACCGCCCTGCTCCGGATGGCCGATGGCATACGCCTGATCGCCTACGGTCATCTTCTCTGAATCCCCGAAGCTCACCTGCGTAAGCGCGGTATCGGTATCTACAATCTTGAGAAGCGCTAGATCTAAGTCCAGGTCATATGCAACGATCCTAGCCCTGTAGCGTCTCGTGAGATCCTTCTTGTGGTTGCCCGTGATCCTTTCGGGTTTCAGGAAAATCCATAGATCTGAAATAACTCTCGAGGAATCCCGTGCAAAGATGTGGGCATTGGTGATCACCAAACCATCTCTGCTTATGATCGATCCCGTACCGCCACTTCCCTTGCCAGAACCTTCGGATGCATATATGAAGACTACCCCAGGGCTTATCCTCTGGTAGATCTCCTTGGGGCTCAAGGCAAGGGCAGAAGCGTGAATACCCACAAGACCAATTACGAAGATATACACGATAATAACAGATATTCCTCTAGTTCTCATAGCAATTCACCCCATGATTTTCAGATATCGAGATCCCCACCTTTCAAGGCTCCCCTACTTAGAGAAGATGTATCTCCTCACCTCTCCGGCTATCTCCGTGATGAGGGTATCTCTTATCTTTCGAACCGCCCTGTCTTCAGCCTGTTGGAGGTTCAAGTGTCCTTCCCTTCCTGTTCTGGTAAAACTGCCAAACACGGATCCGCCCGCTCTGTCAACCATATCGAAGTGCGCTCGCCACCGCACGTATTTCCAATCGGCTGTGCCTCTCTCTAGTGGACTGATCTTAACCTCACCCCTTATGTGCACATTTGCCGCGTACACATCCTCGGAAATGGAGAATCCCTCTTGATTTAATCCCTGCACAAGGGCATCTTGAACCTCAGCCCCCCTACTTCCCGTCACCGATACCCCGATCAAAAAATCCCTGAGAAGTATGGCGTCGAGCTCGCTTTTTATTTCCGTAAAATGGATTGGCGAGGAAATTCCCCTTCCAGACCTGCTCACAATACGAAGCTCCGTGTCATAGGCCTCCCGCATTGCGTGTTTGCCTATCGATTGCTTGAGGTACTTGATCTTCTTAAACACATCGGCTTCTCCCTCAGCCATGTCGAGCAATATCTCCATGTCAGCATCCAGTTTCCGAATCCTGTCACTCAGTATCGTGGCTGATTGGCTCCTATCAAGTACGGCGAGGGCATAGTAGAGCTTCTCAGGGCTCGACTGTTGATAAATATGAGCAATCCTCACGCCGGAGAGAACCTTTTCCGTTGACACATCCGTGATCTCCTGGATGCTGAAGGTCTCCTCCGAACCTGATTTGCTCGTGGAGGTGGTTTGAAGGTAGTCTTGATACGTTCTTGTTCGGGAATCTACCTTGCTCAGGAAGATCTTGGCAATCTCTGCCCTGGCCTTATCCTCCGCCGACTTCCTTTCGGCATCATAGCCAACCCCCGTGAGGTAGCTGGATGACGGATACTGCATACTCTCCCCATCCACCCAATCCGGCCGTGCGCCCTTGCTCACCTGAACCGCAGAGCCCTCTTCCTCTCGAACTCCTCCGAGAGTCCTTACGGCGCTGCTGTCGTCTTCTGAAATCCCCTTTTCTCCGGTCTCCTCCTTTTGTAGGTCGTCAAACGCGCGATCCGCTCTTGCCCGAATCTCCTCGGTGGGAATCTCTTTCTTTGCGGGGGCGCATCCAGCCACCGTGATGAATAAAGCAAGCATCAGATACCTACCTATCGTGGTTCTTCTCATTGATCAACTCCCGCACTCATCTTGTATTCACAGGGCTACCTGAGGGTTCGGTAGGTGAAAATCTTTTTATCCCTCTCCTTAATGGAGAAAGGGCTGAGCTCTTTTGAATAGATCACAGCCCCCCCTCTACCCACGAATCGTATGCTCCCCGAGTATTCTCCCGGGGGGACTATCACTCTGCCCACCCTGATCTCCGCGGGCAGCAACCTCCACTGCCTCACATCTGCCTGCTCCGTTGCCACACTTGCGATATTCGCAGTCATTTTGGTCAACATACCTGCCAATGCCCCGTGTCTTTGCTCAACGGCCTTACTCGCTGCGCTGCTCGCCAGGTATTTCGTAGTGGCACGGGCGATGGCCTTGGCCTTAACCCTGTTGATCCGATTTTCCAAGTTGATGACTGCGATCGCTGCGATATCCTCCATGAGCAACGTCGAGGCACTATAGGATCTGCCGGTCTCCAGGTTCCTTACCATTACCTTACCATGAGAGATCCCATAGTCCCTTCTCACGAACTTCGGGTAGGCAATCTTCATCACATACCCATCGGGCATGGGAATGAGGAAATACTCCTCCCTCTTTTCAGGCCCCATGCCGTTATAGTGGATGACAAGCACCTCCGCCATTCGCCGTTTGGTTTTCGCTTCCATGAATGTTACAGAGGGATATCGTTTTTCAATCTGAGCAGCCTCTTCATAGAAACCCATCGCGTCGGCTGAGGTGAGGAGATTTTCTATAAGGATAGGCGGCGGGGATATCCCGTAGTTCGGCAAGTAGTCTCGCCTGTATATCTCCTCGGACTTTTGATAGGAAATAAACGCATCGTTGATCTCTCCCTCCACCTCATAGAAGCTTCCCATCAGGAAGCGGATGAATGCATCTTCCTTGTAGACGTTCTTCTTTCCCTCCTCGTACTTGCTATTGATGAGGTTCAATTTGCTGTCGACCTTTCTGGCCTCAACAACGGCATCTTCCCATTTCCCCAAGCCCGCATAGTTCAGGGCCAGGAAAAGATTGACCATGGCCATTTCGAAGTCCTCTCCACGGTATGGAACGGTATTATCGCTTATCACAAAGGACGCAGCTTCCTTTGAGATGGACTTGGTATATAGTTTATCCATAATGGCTTCGGCCTCGAAGAAGCTCTTATTGCTCTCCTTGTAGCGTCCCGCAAAATGCGAGATGATGCCCTCATCGAGATAGTAGAGTACCGCGTTTCTCTCGGCATAGGTTCCCTTGTTCTGTTTCACCACCTTGTATGCGGAATCATAATCCCTAACGAGAAGATAATGATTTATTCGCGGATAATGTTTAATGGTAGGAGCACAGGAAGAGAATAGGGAAAGCCCCAACAGAAAAAACAATAGGGGGATTAACCTGCTTCGTCCTCTATGCATAATCATCCCTTCATGAGTTCAACTACCACCTTGCCTTCGGCCTCTTGATCAGCTTCTTGATCTTTTTCTCTCCTACCCACACCTTGAGATTATTGGCCATATCGATCAACTCTAAATTGGTCTGGTAGAACATCACCGCTTTGCCTTCTATCTCATCCCTGATGGTATTAATGCTTCCGATCAACATGAAGTCAGCGCCTATCTCCTCGCCAGGGCCCTTCATGGTCTGCTCTGAGGCATGCTTTGCTATATCGAGCCTCTCCTCACGTACGCCAGCTCGTTCCGCCTTTGAGGCCACGAACTGAACCCTGCCGGAATTGATCAAGGCCCTCTCCAGATCCTTGATAAATGTCTGGACATTGATGTGCTCATGGCTCCTGTTCCTCACCCGGCCCACTATTACCGTGGGAGGTTTACCACCATGTGTGACATGAAACCTCTCCAACCATGGTCTGTTCAGGCAATCGCTGATCATCTCCTCTGATACCATCCTTGAATCCGCGTCATTCCAGCGTCCGCTCAAATCGATGGTGGTGTCTACGGCCTTTCGTTTTACCTGCGGGGTTGAGGCACACGCTGCAAGCAACGCCAGCATCCCTAAAAAGATCAGAACCAAGCCTACTCTCCCTAATCTGTTTCTCTCCATTGTTACCTCCCTGTGCTTTTCATGCTTTTTCTACTTAATGCTCCTTAGAACCGATTCGGCCCTTGCTTTTTCCATCCTCACTAACACGTAAAAATGTTCCGGAGGCCCATATACTCCGGACCGATCGGCCCACCTGCCAACCACTTCCGTATAGTTGAGCTCCGTGTCTGAAAGGATCTTAACGATCTCCCTCACATATTCACCACTCGATGAGCTGATGATCGTGCCTTTGCTGGAAATCTGAGAAATAATCATCCTGCCAAGCTCAGCCCGCGCACGCTTGATGGCCTGATCCCATGCGTCCGAAACCCTCGGAGTGGGACCTGAAACGCCAATGGCATAGTAGGAGGTATCATCCTGGGGAATGGTCTCCAGCCATCCTGGAGGTGTATCGACGATGGGAGCAGGACCGGTTTGGCAGCCCATACCCACCAAAAGGAGTATCAAGGCGGCACCACCTAATAGACTACGCCATTCCCGGATCATCGGACATCCAGAGATATCGGATTAGAGCAAAAGCTTGACTAAAGAAGTATTATTAAAAGAACAATAAATGGAGTCAAGAGAAATATCGTAACTGTTGGGAAAACGGTTGCTTGAGGGTTATATATCGAACTCCTCGCTCAGATACTCCGGGAGAGCAAAGAATGCCCGATGTATCCGGGGATTATCCTACCCGGAAGCGCTTAATTCCTCATCCAACGTCCCCCTGATGATCTCTTTGCTCATCCATTTCCTGGATTGAAGCCTCTCCTTTAGGTATTCAAACCCCACCCAGGGATCCAGGTGCGATCCACAGGTAAAAAGATCCACTGATGCGTATCTGAACTCCGGCCATGTGTGAATTGCCAAGTGTGACTCTGCTATTACCACAACGCCGGTCACTCCTTGTGGGCTGAAGTGGTGAAATATATTTCCAACAATGGTCGCACCGCTCGCTGATGCCGCCTCCAACATCACCTCCCTTATTGCCTGTTCACTATCAAGGTACGTGCAATCACACTCAAAGTATTCCGCAAGGATGTGCTTACCAAAAGGGCTTGTCATCATCGATAAACTCCTTTCTTTTTCTATAGCCTGCCTGCGGCGAATATGCGCACTGTAAATTCAGCAGATCGGCAAAGGAGTTCCTTCCGCGACTTACTACGCCTTCGGCTGTATCGCTATCAGAGTTACAGATGGTAGTACATGAAAGATATGAAAAAAATTCAGGGAGATGCTCTCCATTCACGCATATCACGAGCACCTCAAAGGTTGGCTAATAGGCGGGTTTATATCGGTGGCCTTTTGCCAAGGCCAATTCCTCCCTTTCGCATGGATTTCTTCATCGCTAGATGCGCGGTTCTTATAACTTTTCACCACCGGTTTGTCAAGGATGAAAAATCATTGGGAATAGATATTTTCCCCTGAGATGTAGGCATTGTGGATATGAACATTTTTCAATGTTAGCGGAGGTAAATGGGATTGGAGAAAATCCATGGTCGCAAGCCCCATAGCGCCGTCTTTCGTAACACCTCTACCCGGTAGACACCTTTCTCGTGCAGCCTAACAGTGAGCTCGCTGCCATATCCCATCGTAAGGAGATCGCCGTTTCGTATCACCCTTATAAGCCCATGGCTAGGCAGTGCAACCATCAACAGCCCATGCCGAAATTCAGCCTCATGCCCCAGCTCTACGCTTCCCTCGTCTCCATCCCTTTTAAATGATGCCCTGAAGCCTCGTGCGGGGACAAGCCCGTCATGGGCAATAAAGCAGCTGCCCACCTTAAGCGACTGGTAGATAATCCCTTTGTCCGTTACCGGATCGCCCCTCAGGGGAGTGGTAGAAAGCACGTGTGTGTTTATGGTCCCGAGGAGATAACCATAGGTGAGGGGAGTGAATGAAATCAATCCCTTCCTTATGGCTAAACCATGGGCATCTGAGCCGCCTATTGCAGCAACCCTCCCGCCAAGGCACAGCCTATCCCACGTAGACAGGGTTTTCGCGCTGGGACCTTTTAAGGTGTACTTTTTGAAGAGGAGATGGAACAACCCGCTCCAGAAAGATCTCACATTTTCCTTCCATCTTGATGAGAAGTTCCAGATACAGATACCCGTAAAACCCTGCACAGACCAATCGTTCCAGGTGTAGGCAATGCCCCCCTCTATATAGGGCATTCCCTTTTCGAACGGGTGGGCGATAAACCCGAACCCTCCCTGATTAGTTACGGCATCGATTACCTGCTGAGGTGACAATCGCTCATCATCGATCTGATCCCTGATGTTATAGGCGAGGTAGTGGTGAAACCTGGTGCCAATCTCTGAGCCCACCAGCACAAGGATCCCCTTGTGATAGCCCTCCTCTTCCAGGTAAAGCGGGGTCAGATATGAGTGATCGTTCAGGGCGATGAAATCAAGGCCCGCCCTCCTCGCAGCGTTTACAACCTCTGAGGTGGTGCCGCCCCCATCTGAGTGTCTCGTGTGGATATGGAGATTGCCGATATACTCATATTGAGCCATGATCGCTATTCATCTCTCTTTATGAAGACCAAAACAATTCAACCGCAGACACACGCAGACTAATGCCTTGCCGACACGGCACGGCACATTAACCATTAGGTAATGTCGTTAATATCCATGATCGCGTAGCGATTGCATATTCTGTTGGGCCATCCCAGTGAAATATGCTTTGCATTTCACGGGACAAGCGCCGGCCCAACAGAAAAGATCTGTCTGCGTGGGTCTGCGGGAACTTAGTTCGCTTCGCTCACAATTGGAATATTGGAATGATGGAATAATGCCTGCCTGTCGGCAGACAGGGGTTCTTAAGAAAATGGGGCAGTGGTTTATTGGTAAGATTTCTCTTGACAGG
>QMLW01000063.1 GCA_003646935.1 Deltaproteobacteria bacterium | reverse complement strand
TGAAAATAAAGAGATGGGCCAAATGCATTAAAGGTGATATATATTTTTGATCTATAGATTGTTTTTTCAGGCTGAAACGCCAAGACACACCAATTTGCATAAAATCAATCTCGGATTTTGGGAAAAAATAAATGATTGAAGTTTAATAATAATTCTGTTATAAGAACAATTTATGTCTTTTAAAGAAGCTCCCTGCTTTGAGACTTTCGGCGAGTTCAATGCGAGTATCGCGAGTCTCTGCAGGGTATCGTGAACAAAATTGCGCCGAAGCAGCCTTCTTTTTATTAGCTTCGGCGCGATTCGCCTTGTTATGGTAACCTGCGGCAAACCGAAGGGGATTCTAACAAAGGCGAATAAAAATCTATCTATGAGGGGGACAAAGGTTAATGGGTGAACAAATAGATGAAATAAAAGAGGAAATAAAGGACGAAAAGGACAAGGCGGGAGAACAAGAGGCAGTGGATTCTGATGCCAAGGAGACTGATCATCCTGATGATCTCGGTGGCAAGGTCGAAGAGCCAGAACAAATCGATATGGAAAAGATGTACGAGAGGAGCCTAAGACAAATCCAGGAAGGCGAGTTGACCAGAGGAGAGATTATCAAGATCGATGAGGACCATGTGCTCGTGGATATCGGCTATAAATCAGAAGGTATAATCCCTATCTCGGAGTTTAAGGATTCAGGGGGAAAGGTCACGGCAAATGTTGGGGATGAGGTTGATGTAGTACTGGAGAGAAAGGAAGACGACGAAGGGCTTGTGACCTTGTCCATGGAAAAGGCGAAAAAGATAAAGGTATGGGATCATGTGAGGGATGTATACAGGGAAGACGGCACTATCCAAGGAAAGGTGATGTACAGGGTGAAAGGCGGCCTTTCAGTCGACATAGGTCTCCCTGCCTTCTTACCCGGCTCCCAGATCGATCTTCATCCCATTAGGGATCTCGACTCCCTCGTAGGCCGGGAACTGGAGCTAAAAATCCTAAAGTACAACAAAAGAAGAAACAATATCATTGTGTCTCGAAGGGCCATTCTCGAGGCCGAGAGAATGAAACTGAAGGCCAAGACCCTCGCGCTTATAGAGGAGGGTGCAGTAGTAGAAGGTACCGTCAAGAATATCACCGACTACGGGCTCTTCATAGATCTCGGCGGCATAGATGGCCTTCTTCATATAACGGATATGTCCTGGGGGAGGGTCTCTCATCCCTCTACGCTATTCAATATCGGGGACGAAATCACGGTAAAGATCATTCATTTCGATAGGGAGAGGGAAAGAGTTTCCTTGGGGCTCAAACAACTCAAGCCCGATCCTTGGACCGATGCGTCCACCAGATACCCCGTTGGCCATAAGGTTACGGGGAACGTCGTAAATCTCACCGATTACGGCGCGTTTGTGGAGATTGAAGAGGGGGTAGAGGGTTTAATCCATATTTCAGAGATGTCGTGGACCAAGAAAATCAAACACCCCTCCCAGGTGGTCAGTATCGGCGAGTCTGTTGAGGCGGTTGTTCTCAATCTAGATACCGGCAACAAGAGGGTATCACTGGGAATGAAACAGGTAAAGCCCAATCCCTGGGATCTCATTGGAGAAAAGTATCCCGTGGGTACCATTATTGAGGGCCGTATAAAAAATATAACCGATTTTGGGCTCTTTATCGGCATTGATGATGACATCGACGGGCTCGTACACATCTCGGATATATCCTGGACCCAGAAGGTCAAACATCCCTCCGAGCTCTATAAAAAGGGTGATGAGGTGCAGGCGAAAGTGCTCGCCATTGATAAGGGAAACGAACGTTTTTCCCTGGGGATAAAACAACTGGCGCCGGACCCGTGGGAGCAGATCCCTGAAAAATACAAGGTGGGCACAAAGGTCACGGGAAAAGTCACCAATATTACCGACTTCGGCGTATTCGTAGAGCTAGAAGAAGGTATCGAGGGCCTAATCCATACCTCTGAGATAGGTAAGGGTAAGTCTAAGTCCTCTCTGGGGAAATTTCAGATCGATGATGTCATACAGAGCCTAGTGGTGAACGTCTCCAGGGACGAGAAAAAGATCGGCCTCTCGTTAAAAAAACTTCAGGATAAAGAATTCAAAGACATTTATGACGATTACAAGAGCAGCGCAAACGAGGTTTCCTCCAACGTTGGGATGCTCATAAAGGAGAAGATAGAGGCCGATGGCAGCCTCAGTTTTCAGAAAGATGAAGAGAATCCAGATACTGAGGGCACCGAAACTGCTGAATCCGCCGACACCCCAGAACAGGAAGAAGAGCCTACTGAGGATACTCAGCCCTCCTGATAATCAACAACCTATCATCAAGGATTGCCTTTCGTAAGGATGAATGCTCTGCCCCCTAATGTGGTAATGAACTATCATGATTAAAAAGGATCGCCCCATCACAGCAGTCCTGGCAATACTCGGCATAGCCATTCTCTGTTTTGGTACGGTAATGGCCATTATCTTATCCCTTTCTCATGGTATACCATTCGTAGGGTTCGGCAATAAGATAGGGGTGATTCCCGTTCAGGGCGTCATAAAGAATCCGGATAAAATCCTCGATCAGCTGATCGCCTTCAGAAGAAACAGCAAGATAAAGGCTATAATCCTGAAGATAAATTCACCTGGTGGAGGTGTTGGCCCCTCACAGGAGATATACAGGGAGACAAGACGAACCGCGAAGACAAAGAAGGTAGTTGCCTCAATTGGCTCCCTTGGGGCATCCGGTGCCTACTACATCGCATCGGCATCGGATAAAATAATCGCCAATCCCGGAACCCTGACCGGCAGTATCGGTGTACTTATGGAATTCATCAGAGTCGAAGAACTCCTCAAGAAGATCGGAATTGAAATGGAAGTAATTAAGAGCGGCGAGTTTAAGGATATGGGTTCACCGAACAGAGAGATGACGGAAGCAGAAAGAAGAATGCTTAAGAGTCTCATTGAGGATATCCGTAACCAATTCATCACTGCCGTTGCTCAGGGAAGGAACATGCCGAGAGAAAAGGTTCTTGAACTTGCAGATGGTAGGATATTTTCGGGCAGAGAGGCCAAAGAATTGGGCCTCGTGGATTATCTCGGCAATTTTCAGGATGCGGTGAACCTCGTCAAGCGGATGGCCAACATCAAGGGAGAAGTACAATTGGTATATCCCGAGACAAAGAAAAAGTCACTGCTTTGGGATTACCTATTCAAGGATTTGGCCGACTATATTCTCACCGGGATTGAACGTCATGACGGGCTATTAGAGTATCGATGGAATGGAAGATTTGCCGTTTCCGATTAGAGAAAATCAATCTCCCCCTTCCCCTCCCTGATTACCTCCGGATTATCATCTACCAAAGAAATCACCGTGGAAGGCTCGTATGAAATCACGCCGCCATCGATGACGATGCCAACAAATGCGGCGTAAGCATCATGGATTTCAGAGGGCTCGGCAAGGGTCACGCTGGTGCTGATAATGGGACGGCCCAATCCCTTTACAATGCTTAAGCAGATTTTGTTATTCGGAACGCGTATGCCCACCGTTCTTCTGGATGTAAGCATGAGCTTGGGCACGAGCCTCGTTCCCTCTAGTATGAAGGTGTAAGGCCCGGGCAGCGATCTCTTCATGATTCTATAGGCATTATTCGAAACCTTTGCATAGAGGCTTATATCCTTCAGATCAGCACAAACAAAGGAGAACGGCTTTGTCAGCGGCCTTTTCTTGAGCTGGTATATGCGCGTAATGGACCTTTTATTAAAGAGATCGCAACCTATGCCGTAAAAGGTATCAGTGGGATAAATAATAAGCCCACCTTGATCCAATACCTCGATAACCTTGTTGATAAGCCTTTTCTGTGGATTATCCGCGGTGATGGCTAAAAGCATGGTTTTACCCCTGTCTTTTTGGAACTCTACCGATTACTTGCCTGTAGCTCTTCAGCCTATTTGCCTGAGCAGTTGTCAAAACTGCTCATGGCATACTGAATATTACCTCATGAATCGTGGTAGTTGTCAAATCCTTAATTTTATACTATATGTAATCATCCTAAAACCTTGTGCCCAGGTCGTAGTGGGAGATACATCATGCAAGAAACCCATGTCCACAGCGTAAACCTTTTAGATTAATACAATGATCCTTTTCTTCGTCTTCTCCCTTGGTGCCATCATTGGCAGCTTTTTAAATGTCTGCATTGTGAGGCTACCAAAACGGGAATCACTCATACGTCCTTCCTCCCATTGTCCTCATTGTAACGAGCCCATCAGATTTTACGATAACATACCCATTATAAGTTATATCCACCTTGCGGGAAAGTGCAGGCACTGTAACAAGCGCATCTCCTTGCGCTATCCCATAGTGGAGGGGTTAACCGGTCTGATGACCGTTGCCCTCTTTATGAGATACGGGCCAAGCGTTCAGTTCTTGTTGCTTCTGTTATTTTCAGCAGCATTACTTATCATTACCTTTATTGATCTGGATCACCAAATCATACCCGATGTAGTTTCCATACCCGGAATCCCGTGCGGGGTAGCGGCATCTCTTCTCATCCCAACGATATCATGGTTAGACTCCCTTCTCGGAATCCTCGTTGGCGGAGGTCTGCTATTGCTAATAGCGGTCGGCTATAAATGGATTACCGGAAGAGAGGGAATGGGAGGAGGGGATATCAAACTCCTAGCAATGATGGGCGCATGGCTCGGGTGGAAGGCAATCCCCTTTATCCTTTTGGCAAGCAGCTTGATCGGCATATTGATCGGTGGTGGCAGTGGTCTGGTATTAAAGAAAGGCCTGAAGACCAAGATTCCCTTTGGACCCTTTCTTTCCATCTCCTCGATTATCTATATATTCTTTGGACCGGAGCTAATAAAATGGTATATTGCATGGCAGTTAAGCGCCTGAGGTTAAGATAAAACTCATTTTGATATAGTACGTCCATAGGTTCAACGTTCAGGGTTCAGAGGTTCAAAGGTTAAAAGACAGAACCAGTCCATATTGGAAAACACATGAAAATAGAACGATTCGAGGATATTGAGTCTAAGGCTAACCCTTGATGAACTCTTAAGAAGTCGGTTTTCCATTTTTTGTCATTCCGGCGGATGCCGGAATCTAGTCAATTCATCAGGTTCTGGATGCCGGACCAAAGCCTGCACTGGACTTAATCCAGGGTCCGGAATGACAATTACCTGTCGAGGGCTCCTCGTCATTGAGTCTCTTGGCCTTGAGCTCGGGGCCGAAAGGCCTCTAGGTTGAACGATATGAATTTTTGCGAAACCAACAACCCAGAACCTTTGAACGTTTACCCCGTTAAATTCACGATAGTGGCAGCGTAGCGTATTTCACCGGGGCTGAACCCAGATACCATGAAAATCTCAGTATATAGCCTAAAGACGGGAATCTTCCTGATACTCGTGTTTATCCTCGTGATCGCTATGATATTGCTGGATATCGTCATGATAAGGATAACCGAGAAGAATTTACTTCAGGCGGAGATACAAAAGGGAAGGTTAACTCTTCGTTCCATCGAACGAACGCTTATACCGGGCTTACAGGACACGATCTCCTTCGGCAACGAAAAAGGGGATAGCCTTGGACGGAATCTCACTGAACTCATGGATGAAGCGCGCCTCGCAGCAGTTCTTATTCTCGATGGATCCGGCAGCATTGTATTTGAAACTGCCAGAGCCGAGGAGAAACGAAAGGCTCTATTGGGTCTGGCAAAAAAGTCCCTGCGCCAGGGAAGAGATGCGGTCTCTATTCCCACTGCCACATGGAGCATTCTATCTCCTCAGGGGGGCGATCTTTTCCTGGCTTCGCCCTTGAGTCAAAACAAGACCATTCTGGGTGGGGCATCAATCCAGATACCATTGGCTCCTATGTACGACGCCATCAGAGAATCCCAGAAAATCGTCCTCTTCTATATACTGTTGAATACCTTGCTGCTGGGACTGTTGGGCTTTTATCTCCTTCACAGAAGCCTGATACGTCCCATAAATCGCCTCGTGAGGCGGGCCGAGGAATTCAAGGAAGGGGAGACCTTCTTTCTCACATCAACTTCGGGACAGAATGAGTTTGGCAAACTATCGAGGGCCCTCAATCTTATGCTGCGGGGCTCTGAGGAGAGCAAGGCAGAGCTCAAGAAGAGCATAAGCTCTTTAGAGAAGGCCAATGTAGAGCTGAGACAGGCCCAAGAGGAGATAATTCGATCGGAAAAACTGGCCTCCATCGGTAGATTGGCCTCGGGTATTGCCCATGAAATCGGCAACCCCATCGGCATTGTCCTCGGTTACCTGGATCTCCTCAAGGGAAATGAATTGAATACGCAAGAGAGGAGTGACATTATCGATAGGATCGGAGAGGAGATAGACCGGGTAAACAGGACCATCAGAAACCTTCTCGATTTCTCGAGGCCGCCAAAGGGGGAGGTAAAAGAAGTCTCCGTTCATCAAACCATCACCGACATGCTTGATATGCTCAAGCCTCAGCCCATGATGGCTGATGTTGCGCTCACCCTCGATCAAGGGGCAGATCGGGATACCGTGCTCGCCGACCCGGACAAACTCAAGCAGGTATTCTTGAATATTGTTATGAATGCAGTAGATGCCATGCAGTCAGATCAAGCAGGTGATGGCGTCCCTCAAAAGGCTTTGTCAATACGGACCGAGCTGGCATCAGATGCTCAATCGGGAAAGGAAAACGGATATAGCGTGCGCATACATTTTATCGATAACGGCCCGGGAATCCCCGCCGAAGCCATTCAACGGGTCTTCGATCCGTTTTATACCACCAAGGAACCGGGGAAAGGGACAGGCCTCGGCCTTTCAGTGAGCCTGAGGATTATCGAGGATATGGGGGGCGATATTCAGGCGCGGAGCGAAGGGGGCAAAGGCGCCACGGTAACCGTTATCCTTCCGATCTATGGAACAAGTAACGAGTAACGAGCAGCTAGAATAATATGACAACAAAAAGGATCCTCATTGTTGAAGACGAAACCAATATGAGGCACATGTTGAGTGTGCTTCTGAGGAAGGCCGGCTATGAGGTCAAAACTGCGCATGACGGTCAACAGGGATTGGCTGCCATAGAAGAAGATGCCTTCGATTTCATCCTCTGCGATATCAAGATGCCCAGAATGGATGGCATGGGCTTTCTGAAATCAGCAGTCGATAAGCTAAAGGACACCTCCATTATCATGATGTCTGCCTATGGAACAATAGATACTGCTATTGAGGCCATGAAACTGGGGGCCTATGATTACATCAGCAAACCATTTAAAACCGATGAGGTGCTCTTAACACTGAGGAAGGCAGAGGAGAGGGAGCGGCTCAAAAGCGAAAATGTAAAACTGCGAAATCAGATCCAGAGGATCGAGGAAAGCTACAATTTCAACAACATAGTAGCTAAGAGCAAGGGGATGCAGTCCGTGTTTGATCTCATCAAAAAGGTGGCGGACTACAAGACCACGGTGCTTATCACCGGTGAGAGCGGCACCGGAAAGGAGCTGGTTGCAAGGGCGATACACTTCAATGGATCAAGGCACAGCGGTCCGCTTGTGTCCGTGAACTGCGGTGGAATTCCCGAGACCCTTCTCGAGAGTGAGCTATTCGGCTTTAAGAAGGGTGCCTTTACCGATGCGAGGCAGGATAAGATAGGCCGTTTTGAGGAATCGCACAGAGGCACCATCTTTCTGGATGAGATCGGTGAACTCCCCCTCTCCCTTCAGGTAAAACTGCTGAGGGTGCTCCAAGAGGAGGAAATTACCCCCTTGGGCTCTACTGGCGTTAAGAAGATAGATGTGAGGGTGGTTGCCGCCACGGCCAAGAATCTGGCAGAGGAGATCAAAAAGGGCTTATTCAGGGAAGACCTCTACTACCGCATAAACGTGGTGAACATCTACCTGCCTCCACTCAGGGATCGGGTTGAGGATATACCGCTGCTCTCCGAGCACTTCGTGAGGCTTTTCAATAAAAAACTCAACAAGGAGATCTATGGTATTTCCCCTGAGGTGATGAAACGATTTATGACGTACCCGTGGCCCGGTAATGTGCGTGAGCTTGAGAACATCATTGAAAGGGCAATTCTCCTGGCCCCGAGAAACATCCTGGAGCTATCCGATCTCCCCCCCACCTTAAAAGTAGACCTCTCCCCACCTACTGTGCCGGCACCCGAAGGCATTGCATCCATTAAAGAGGCCTCGCGCATTGTCGAAAAAGACCTCATTGAACGGGCACTCAAAAAGACCAACGGGAATCGGACACGGGCTGCCAAGATACTCGAGATCAGCCGTCCGGTGCTCATTTCAAAAATTAAGACCTATGGATTAGGT
>QMLW01000062.1 GCA_003646935.1 Deltaproteobacteria bacterium | reverse complement strand
GCCCGTCTTATTCAGAAGCTCCGTCTTGGTAATAGCAGGATCAAACGTATCCCATTCGTCGATAACCCTTTCGGGGTTGGGACCGAAGACCTTCCAGAGGTCTTCACAACGGATACTGGTTGCTGATTCTTGATCCATAAGTCCTCCAAGGAATTCATCGGGCTTAAGGCATATCCATGGCTGTCAAAACTTGCCTTAGCGCATCCGAGGGGGATAAAAACAGCAGAATTTGTCTCTGTATCAGCTGAAGCAGAGAGAGAACAGATCTGATCTCCGGGGACCTGGCAGGAGATGGTTATCTTCCCCATCCCCCTTGGTAAAATTGAACCCTAGGTTCTTATTGCACCCCTTTCAGCCAATCACCGACGATCTTTGGATTGTTATTTACCCACCATTTGGCAACTTCCATGGGCGGTTTTGGGGGATTGCCAGGCACATCAGCGAGCTCGGCGATCATCTTGCTCTGCTCTTCCATAGGTAGATAGATGTTCTTGAAGAATTTGTAGGCTGTTGGGTTCTTGTTCTTGAGGTGAATGCCATATCCCGTATGAACCTTAGCCGACCTCCATCCGCAAGTGATGCGGCTTTCATCTGGTTTCTTGGGAACATACTTCCATTTGGATTCCTCCCATTGGGGGAGCTCCACCCAGGTGAGATCGTACTTCGCCCAGATCCACTCGGGGGCCCAGTAATAGAAGACGATCTCCTTTTGTCTCCTCATGGCCTCCTTGAGCTGAGCCAGAAACACCCATACTTCAAGCACCAACGGACTGAAATGCTCTTCCAGCCCCAGGTCTCTCATCTGGATTTTGCTGATTTGGGTAGATGACCAGCCGCCACCTCCACACCAGAGATCCCCTTTCCCGTCACCGTTGATATCGAATAGCTTGGCATGAGGAATGAGATCCTTATAGGTCTTGATATTGTACTTTTTTGCAGCCCACGTGGGAACGACCCACCCCTGCGGTGCATTGCCGAACAGGAGGCTCACTTCGATCGTCTTTCTTTCCTCTACGTATTTTTTATAGAAAGCATCCTCATTCGGCCACCAGCATTCCGTTTTGACATCGATACTGCCGTCGCCCTTATCCAGGGCAACCCAGGTTGGGGGCTGCCCGATTGGCTTTACCACAGCCGGGATATTCAGCTTATTTTCCAACACATATTTAAAGACGTGGGCCGTGGCGATAGATCCGTCCCATGTTTGCTGGGCAATCACGACTTCCTCTCCGGCATGGCTCACACCCGAACCGATGGAGACAGCCATTAAAACGATTAGAAAAAAATACCACTTGCTCTTTCCCATGGTCTCCTCCTTCATAAGTTTCTTGTTACGTGAGTGCCTGAGATTGAAATTGTATCACCTCCTTTTTTGTAGTTTGAGACGCCTCCCCTTGATACCGACCTTACCTGGATCCCTAGGAGGCCTATTCTCCTCATTCGGCTTTAAGTTTACTATTAAATCAGAAAGGTGCATCCTCGATTCCATCGGCATCGATGAGGTCGATGAGTCTTTTCATCGCCTCGCCCAGGGCCTGCACCTGCTCCGGGGCGAGGTTTACCAATCCAGAGATGAGCTTGGTCTCGATCGGATCGGGCAGTTGTTCGCTGAGCTCTTCACCGCTTTCCGTTAAGCTGACCAGGGCCACTCTTCGGTCTGTCTTCTGTCGGATTCTCTCAACTAGTCCTTTTTTCTCGAGGCGATCGATGACCCCGGTTATGTTAGCAGGCGTCACATAGAGATTACGGCTCAGATCAGCCGATGACATGGCGCCATATACAAGAAGGGTTCTCAATACATCGTTTTGGGTTTCGGTGAGGCCAAATTGACTGCTTGCCTTTATGTAATCATGGTAAACAGCCCTTCGTAGCTTACGAATTCCTCCTACTATTTCGTTTATTAAGGCCTGGTTCTCGTTACTCAACTCATTGCCCTCACTTTATCATTACCTATAGGTTTATATTTAAAATGTCAAGCCTTTAATATTTTTAGTTTTAATTATTTTAGTATAATTCATTAGAATTAAGATATTGTGATTACTCATCTTTTAATTGTCCAGAGATTAGGGCATGGTGGCAAGACGCTAAGGCAAAAGAAAGCACGATCTAGAGGCAACCATACCTCAAATAGGGAGCCGTTTTTCCAGTCGATAGAAGCTAGGGATTAGCTAACAATTATTCGAGGGTGTGTCATTCGCGTACTGCCAGCAGGAATGTTGCCTGGCCGGTTACCTTCCTCTGGCTGTCATGCTCTTTAACAAAGCTTAAAAGAGTGCCCCGTGAATCCATATCACGAATTCGTTCACAGGCCCGGTATAGCTGATTCGGGGTTACCAGTGCGAAAACAGAGTCACCGTCTCGCCATTGCTTTTTTAATGGGCCATAAGGGTCAAAGTATGCCTCACCTTGAAGGACATCATGGAGGGGAACGAAACTGCCTCGATAGGTGAAACCATATTCGAAGAGCATTTCAATGAGCTGATCTATGGGCATATAACGCCGGATGATCTCACCGAAAGCCTCCGGGATGAGGCGGTAATACCAGAAACCGTGGCGCAGTTGCTCATGGGAACAGGTATTGATCACTAAGATGCCCTTCGGTCGCAAGACTCGGTGAAACTCCCTGAGCATTCGATGGTGTGTGGGGTAGCCTTGATCATTTGGATTATCTATGTGGTGTAGAACCTGGTTGATCATAATCGCGTCAAACATGCGGCTCGTAAATACCAGGGCATCAATGCTTGCTTGAGAGAATGTGATTCGGCCTTCTTCCCTGTGGCGCTTCAGCTTTCGAGATGCAATCTCTACCATGGCAGGGTTGATATCGATCGCCTCGATACGCCTCACGTATTCGTGCAGGGCGTGTGAATAGCTTCCTGTTCCACACCCCGCATCAAGCACGATCATTTCATTAAGGGGCTTTCCCGATTTAGCGAAACAGCCAAGGATGATCTCTAACCCGATAGGGACTCGCGTTTTATCGTAGTTGATTGAGGTCTTGCGGTAGTTTTCATAAAGGCTCATTTATCCGATCTCATCTATTTCTGGGTTTTTTCGTTACGGCTGATTTTTTTATTTTGACCCATCAAGGCCATACGGAGAAACTAGAACTGGCCTGGATAAGCGGAGATACATTTTTAAGCCTCATAAGGGGAGTTATCAGCGATTGAACTATATCATGGCCTGCTGATCTTTCAAAACTACTTTCAAGGAATGGAAGGAAGAAAAAAAGAAAGCACTGAAGGTACCAATTGAGCCTCTTTATCGCCACATTCGAATCGGTAGCCGTGCTCCTGGGTATAGGGGTATTAGGGTTCTGGATTATCAGAAGGCGAATCCTGCCCGGCGATATCCTGGGATTTCTCTCCCCCCTTGCCCTCGATATCGCGCTGCCCTGCCTCATCTTCGCAAATATCATTCAAAATTTCTCTCCAGGTGAGTCTCCCGGCTGGTGGCAGCAGCGCTGACCTTTATCTTCGCGTTCGTAGCGGCACGGGATATTCGCCGCGAGTTCGCGATCAGCCTCTTTTACCAGAACGCTATATTCTTCCCGCTCGCGATAATCGCGGGCATGTATGGAGATGAATCGCCCTACCTCGTGTTCCTCTTTCTTTTCACTATCTTTTATCCGGCGTTCTTTTTCAGCACCTACCATTTCTTCTTCGAGAATAAGGAAGTCCAAACGCTGGACTAAAGGAAAATACTCCATCCGGTGCTTATTGTGACGGTGGGAGCGATCATCATTCGTTTGGCGGGGGTTCAGGATTATATTCCAGGGTTTATCATATCAGCTCTATCGATGATGGGCGGCATGACCATACCGCTCATCATGTTAATCCTCGGCGGCAACATCTATTTGGATTTCCAGAAAAAGGGCGCACTACGTGTGGTGGAGATGATAAAGTTCGTGGTCATCAAAAACATCGTCTTCCCCCTCGTATTTCTCGGCATAGTGCTCCTCATTCGTCCCGCCTACCCTGTTGCCCTGCTCATTATCCTTGAGAGCTCTATACCGCCCGTGACCGAGCGTTCCGGTGGGAACAGGGCGGTGGTGGATCAGTTTTTACTGGCGAGTTTCCTCTTTTCGCTGATATCCGTTTCAGTCATGGTGTCGCTATTCTCGGGGTTTTTCTCCCCGTGACGCCCTGGTTTTGGCCTTCCTTTGCCCGCGTTCTCCTGGCATGGCGAGGAGCTTCTTGATGCGCTCTCCCTCGATGGTTTCCTCCTTTAAGACGAGGGCGGCTCCCTGATCCAGCACCTTCTTATGTTTGGTGAGGATTTCCATTGCAACCTCATACTGTGAGTCCAGTATAGCCTTGATCTCCGTATCTATAACCTGTGCTGTTTGCTCGCTGTAGTCATTGTGGCGTGGGAGGCCGAAATCGGGGAATTGTTTTTGACGATCCTTTTCGAAGTAGATGTGACCTAGGTCATGGCTCATGCCGTATTCCTTGACCATGCTCCTGGCTATATCAGTGGCCCGTGCGAGGTCATTGTGAGCCCCTGTGGAGATATCCTTGAAGTGGAGCTCCTCCGCCGCTCGCCCTCCCAGCGCCACCGCGATCTTGTTCAAGAGCTCGGTCTTGCTCATTAAGAATCGGTCCTCGGTGGGCACCTGCAGGGTGTACCCAAGGGCGGCAACACCCCGGGGTATGATCGAGATCTTCCTGACCGGATCGGTGCCGGGAAGTGATAGCGCTACCAGTGCATGACCAACCTCATGAAAGGCGACGATCTGCCGTTCCTTGTCATTGATGAGGCGGTTTTTCTTCTCCAGTCCCGCTACGATGCGTTCAACCGCCTCCTGGAACTCGGCCATGCCCACCTTCTTCTTATTGCGCCGTACCGCCAGGAGCGCCGCCTCGTTGACCAGGTTGGCCAGATCTGCTCCCACGAACCCGGGGGTCATGCCGGCAATGGTCCCTATATCCAAGTCCTTTTCCACGGTGATGCCCTTGAGGTGGACGCTGATGATATCCTCTCGACCCTTCTTATCCGGTCGGTCTACCAGGATGTGCCGGTCAAAGCGGCCCGGCCGCAGCAGCGCGGGGTCAAGGATCTCAGGCCGGTTGGTTGCCGCCATGAGGATGACCCCCAGGTTGGGATCAAACCCATCCATTTCAACGAGCAACTGGTTCAGGGTTTGCTCCCTCTCGTCATGACCACCGGTAATGCCCATGCCCCGCGCCTTGCCCAGGGCATCGAGTTCATCGATAAATATAATACAGGGGGCCTTTTCCTTTGCCTGAGCAAAGAGATCCCGCACGCGCGCTGCGCCCATTCCCACGAAGAGCTCGACGAACTCCGATCCGCTCATGCTGAAAAAGGGTACCCCGCTTTCCCCTGCTACCGCCTTAGCGAGGAGTGTCTTGCCGGTGCCCGGAGGGCCCACCAGCAGGACTCCTTTTGGGAGTTTCCCGCCTAACCTGGTAAATCTCTCAGGTGATTTAAGGAACTCGATCACCTCCACGAGTTCCTCTTTAGCTTCATCTACGCCGGCAGCGTCTTCAAAGGTCACCCCCACCTCATCCTCCATGTAGACCCGTGCCTTCTTTCTCCCCAGGGTCAGGAAGCTCCCCTGCTGGGCGGAGAACCGTCTCATCATCAGGTACCAGATGCCTATAAAGAGAAATATCGGAAATATCCAGGAGGCGAGGTTTTTCAGGAAGTTGCTCTCAGCAAGCCCCTTAAAGGTCACGTTGTATTTCTCGAGCATTTGGGAGAGGTTCGGATCCACGCGAACCGTGTAAAAGGCCCGTTCCACCTCTTGGCCTTCTTCCACGGTCTTGATCTTTCCCTGGATCCGATCTTGCGTAACAGCTACCTCCATCACCCTTCCGTCTTGAAGGCCCTTGAGAAACTCACTGTAGGAGATTTGTTGTACCCGAAACGTCTGGGCTATGGAGTGCTGGAGGATGAGCACGATCCAGACAGCGATCAGCACATACCAGATCGAGAACTTGTGGTGCTTTTCCATTACATGACCTCCCTTTTATGAGTTGGGGGTAGGGATTTCTGAGAATTCATATGTGAATCAATGGAAAATATATGAAGCGAGCGCAAGGCTGTCAAGCGGGAAGGATTCCGTGACATGGCATAAGGAGTATGCCATGATCGATTATGCCTGCAATTTAAAATTGACATACATGGCAATTTTCCTATAAGGATTGGACTGAATGCCTATTTCGTCCTGTTGGATTGTCGAGATTTCATTTTAGGAGGTGACCGATGCAGAGGAAACGCAAGCTTGGAAGAGGCGTCGCCGTAGTAGGCGCCGGGATGTCGAAGTTCGGCATGTTCAGGGACAAGGACTCGAAGGACCTGTTTGCAGAGGCCTTCAGGGAGATGCTGGAGTCAGTGGATAAGGGCTTTGACCCGAACGACATTGATGCCCTCTATTTGGGGAATTTCACCAACGACTTCTTTATTCACCAGGCCCATTGGGGACCGATTATCTCGGATTTGATAGGGCTTGCCCCCAAGCCGGCCACCAGAACCGAAGGGGCGTGCGCTTCAAGCGCGCTGGCCTTCAGGGAGGGGGTGTTCGCGATTGCCTCTGGCTTTTATGATATCGTGCTGGTCGGCGGGGTAGAGGAGATGTCGAAACGAACTACCGAGGAGGTTGCTGAGGGTTTAGCATTAGCGGAAGTTCCCTATGAAGCTAGAGTGGGGTTCACCTTCCCGGGGGTGTTCGGTGCATTGGCGACGGCTTATTTCAAAAAATACGGGGCCAACCGTGAGCACCTCATGAATGTCACCATCAAGAGCCACAGCAATGCCCCGCTTAACCCCAAGGCACAATTCCCCTTTTCCATCAAGGACATGATGAACATGAAAGTAGAGGGCGCCAAGAAGAAGGGAAAACCCGTTCCCTCCTGGGATGATGAGAAGGGTTTTCTGCGTGATCCAGGCGCAAACCCCGTTGTTGCCTGGCCGATGCACCTCTATGACTGCTGCCCCATAAGCGATGGAGGGGCCTGTATGCTCCTGGTTGGAGAGGAGATCGCCAAGAACTTCAGCGATGATCCGCTCTATATTGTGGGGATAGGGCAGGGCAGCGGCAAGGGCCTGCACGCTGCTGCGGATCTCACCACCATGGAGGCCACCAAAAACGCGGCGGATGAGGCCTACGGCATGTCGGGCTTAAAGCCGGAGGACATTCAGTTCTCAGAGGTTCACGATTGTTTCTCCATTGCGGAACTCATTCACATAGAGGACCTTGGGTTCTTTAAGCCGGGGCAAGGCTACAAGGCCGTCGAGGAGGGCCTCACCAGGCGAGACGGCCCTATGCCGATTAATACCTCAGGGGGTCTGAAGTGCAAGGGACACCCCGTGGGGGCCACGGGCATAGGTCAACTGTTTGAGGTGTGGAAACAGCTGAGGGGTGAAGCGGGAGAACGGCAGGTTCCCAAGAAGGATCTCAGGATCGGAGCGGCCCATAACCTGGGAGGCACAGGCGGGACCTGCACGTTTACCATTCTTGAAAGGAGATAGCGCCATGGAAGAGAGGCCTTTTAGCGATATTTCATACGAGCAGTACCTGAGGGAAGGCAAACTCATGGGCTCGAGGTGCAGGAAATGCGGAGCCCTTTTCGTGCCTCCCCGATCGATTTGCATTGCCTGCTATAGCTCGGACATGGAGTGGGTTGAGATGAAGGGGAAGGGACGGCTCCATGCGTTCACGTGTATTACCGTGGCACCGCCCTTTATGATGGAACAGGGGTACGATCGGAAACACCCCTATTGCTCCGGCGTGGTCGATTTGGAAGAGGGGGTAAAGGTCGATGCACGTATCGACGGGGTGGATGCGACAAAACCGGAGGATATTACTATTGGGATGCCCCTCCAGGTCAAGTTCCTGCATTGGGGTGAGGGGGAAAGCCAACAGACATACCTGGCGTTTCAACCCGTGTAGCGGAAGCTCAACGAAAAAGCCGAACTGTAGTATTGGTAAATATGAAGGGGTTTACTTTTTCAACAATTTCTTGGGATTGTCGTGTGTCATAACACGAAGCTCATCCTCTGAGAAACCAAGGGAACCCATCTTTTCCAGGTAATAGGCAAACCCTTCAATGGGACGGGGGTTTGCGACCTGCCCGAAGTCGCTCGATACGATACAGGAGGAGATCCCCACGTATCGAATCTGATCCCTTATCTCCTCAAGCTGAATCCTGCCGGGACAGCTCTCGGTAACCGCGAAGAAGCAGTGCTCCATCAGGGCGCCCATGTGGACCGCCTCTTTCTGTTGGTCAGGATTCATAGCGACCACGGATTCTGATGGGTGGGTTACCACGATCCGCTTGATCCCAGCT
>QMLW01000061.1 GCA_003646935.1 Deltaproteobacteria bacterium | reverse complement strand
TCGCTAAGTATTAAATCGACGGTTTCTTTGCTGATAAGCCTCAAGTTCAGGAGACGGAATAGAAGAGCCTCGGTAGATACGTCGAACTTGCGAGCGATTTCTATAAGGTCAGTGTCTTCAAGCTGGTCGTTTACCGCGCGCTCTTCTATCTCCACACTCACTGAATCACCGGGGATTAAAAGACAAGAGGCAAAAGAATTGGCAACCTTCTCGATTTTCTCCCACAAAGTGTGATCTTCTTGAAGCTGTCTAGCAGGGACGCTGTTCCAAGTAATCAAATGAAAAAGCTCATGGGCAAAGTTGTAGTTCCGGCGCCAGGGAGCTTCCGCTCTGTTCATCAGAATGGCTGGTCCAAAGTCTCCTATAGTTGCAGCAGCTGAACCTTCGTCCAAATTCTCATACCAAATTTTCACGCCGAATTGATCTTCAAGCGTCTTTTCCAAAGAAGCTGCTGGTCTTGCTCCAAGGGCAAACTCTGTTCTAATTACATCTGCAAGTCTTGCGGCATCGCGGAAATTAACCGTGTGTGGATCGACCTCCTTTTGTGGGAATTGACGCCTCCGAGTGGTTCCGCTTAAATCTTCTAAGGCCGCATATTCCTTGCACCGCTTGAGAAATCTTGCTTCCTTAATCGCTTGCTCACTTAAAGGTAACAATCTCCAGAGGATAGGTTGTTCAACTGCTTGCTTCTCTGTTGCCAGTAGATCGGACACATCCACAAAAAGAACCTTTGATAGTTTTGCCAGTTCCCAGGCCTTTACTTCGCGTTCACCGCGCTCAATTTGTGAAATGATCTGTGGGGAACTTACGTCCAGGTGAATAGCCAAGTCTTTTTGAGTCAGATTTAGATTTTTGCGAAGGTGGGAAATGCGTTGGCCTAGAATCTTGGCAGGATCAGTTTCCATACTAGATCTCCTATTCAAGTATTTATTGAACTGATCTACCATATTATAATAAAACTTAAAGGAAATTCAAGTAAATCTTGAAATACACTCATATCACAACCTCCCATTTTATTCAAGGTCGTTTTCGCCATGGGCATTTTTGAATGGGTCAGGAACTGGTAACGACTCCGTTTGACTCTTGTTAAGCCAGTAATCGTTCCTGAAGCGGGACGCTGCTAAATAACTAAGTAAGAAATTTATTTAATCAACTCGTGATGGGGGTCTTTAACGTATGCTCCCTTTCTCTTCTGTTTTTAATAATCTCTGCCATGATGCTCACTGCTATTTCTTCAGGTGTTTCGGCACCGATATCCAGCCCGATAGGGGCATGGACGCGTTCAAGCATTTCGTTGGAGATTCCCTTTGATCGCAGATGCGTGAAGATGACCTCGTTCTTCTTCTTGCTGCCGACCATACCTATGTAGCGTGCCTCAGTAGTTAGAGCCCATTCGAGCACCTTCTCGTCGAATTGGTGGCCCCTTGTCACGATTGCCAGGCAGGACGAGGTATTAATCTTTAACCTTGGAAGTACCGTGGAGAAATCCTCGGCGAGTATTTCGTCCGCCTCGGGAAACCTCTCGGGATTGGCGAACTCGGTCCTATCGTCGATGACGATAATCCTGAATCCGATCATCTTGGCTATCTTGGAGAGGGAACGAGAGATATGTCCCGCACCGAAGATATAGAGAACAGGTTGCGGCAGTATGGGCTCGATAAAGATATCCATCTCTCCGCCGCAGATCATCTGATCCGCCTCTGCTTCTTCGCCCGTCAGATCGAAATGCAGCATCTTTGCCTTGCCTTCCCTAAGAACCGTTATCGCCTCTCGGCAGATCGTTGCCTCCAAGGTTCCTCCCCCTAAAGAACCAAGCACAGAGCCGTCGTCCTTTATGAGGATCTTTGATCCCACTTCCCTGGGGGTGGAGCCTTTTACCTGCACAACGGTACCAAGTGCGGCGCTTCCTCCCCTGGATTGTATCCTCGTGATCTCCTCGAATATTTCTTCCATAGGCTACTCCTTGAAGATTACCTCCCTCACCGGAGGCTTCAGTTGAGCCTGCCCCAGGACAACTCGATCGATCTGAGGGTGATGTGCCTCAAGAACCTTGACGGCTAGCTCTCGCGCCATGGATAGATCAGCATGGAGATCAACTTTGTTTATGAAGGGAACCACTCTCGCCTGAGCCGGCCTGCCCCTTATGATGCCTGAAGGGTGGACAATCAGGTTTGCTATCGCTTCTGCCGAGATGGCCTCTCCCATAGAGAGGCCCGTGAGTTGGACTGCAATCTCCGATCTGAACACGTGTTTCTCGGTGAGCGCCTGGCCCAGGGCCTCGATGCCGATCACTGGTATTACCAAGGAGGTGCTCGGGGGGATAACCGGTTCATAGGCAGGATTTGGTGCCTTAAGGGGTTTGCGGGCCGCACCGTCTGCCTCGACAATGATGAAGCGCACGGGCTCTAGATCGATTAGTTCCTTGATCACCGCCGGTTCGACACCTAATAGCTTGCCGGTTGCCTTTGATCTACCTGAGGCTAGATTGATATGGCCGAGGTCGGCGCCATTTTCTAGAATGAAATCGATTATCTCGCCTCGATCACCCGAGGTGAGCACATGAGGGGCATCGATTGAAGAGGGAGGAAATATCTTTGTGGTAGTAGTGGTGATGACCACTCCCTTGCCATTCTTCAGTTCACTGGCAAGGGCAAACATGAGGGTGGTTTTACCCCCCGCACCCACCAGACTAATAACCTCCTTGGCCCTGATGTGAAGAGCATCTCTAAGGGTATTGATAGAGTATGAAGATAGCGCATGTTCCGTTGAGGTTCTCGTAAACCTGGTCATTGATTGAGATAGGATACTATCCCCTCCAACACGCCGCCCCCGATTGCCCTTACCTTGTCGGACAGGGAGTAACAGAATTCCTTGATTCCTCTCGGATCGACGTCCCCTGTTTTCATTCCCTCGTATACCTCGGAGCCATCCCTTAGGAGCCCCCTGATTACGCCCTTGATTTGTGCCTTGATGGGGGCATCACCCACGAGAGCTACTGTATCCCCCGCATCCACATAGTCGCCGATTCCCTTCAAGGTTTTCAGTTTCCCAGCAGCGCTCGACCTGAGCACCCTTTCAACGGAAAAGCCGGCAATATCCCCGGGAATACCGGTATTTGCCTCCGCTTCTCCCTTAGAGATAAGCCTTCCCAGGTCATGGCCCCGTTTCGTCTCAACAACGAGGTGTACATCCCTGCCAGCGTGAAAACCAGGCCCCAATCCAATAACAAGGGGGGCATCGGTTATCCTCGTTCCCACATTTCGCTTCGCCAGTATGGCATCAACCAAAACCGTTGGTTTTAGGTAGGCCTTCACTGTGGCCTCGGCGTCGACCATAATTGGTATCATGCTGGCATTCCAGAGCTCAGCAATTCGATCGAAGGACGCTATGAATTTCGCCGTCAGACCCTCAACGGTTTTTTCCCCTTCATACACCGCCTCACTAAAGGAGACCTCCCTTCTCACTGCCAAGGGGTGAGCCACTTCCGTCATGCACACCTTGAAATGGCACGTAACTAATCGGTGTGCAACACCGCTGGCTATCTCACCCCCGCCTCTGATGAGAACGACCATGTGCTCCCACGCCATTTCTCCATCCTTTCTTAAGCCCATGTGGAAAAACGGGCCTTGGATTCTCTTGCATCGCAGCCGGCACCGAAGATAGAGGAATAGTAACAAAGTAAGGCCTCAGGGTCAATGTGGGAATAGCATGCGTTGGAGTATCTTTTTACGGAGCCATTTCTAAAAAAGCAGGCATTGATGGAGCCTTTTGTTTGCACTGTTACTTTCCGTATGCCTGAGGCGATGATCATGTAATCGTTAAATGAGCTCTATATCTATGATTCGGTTATCCATTTTCTTGACAACCCAGAGGACATGAGTATCCTAGGAGACGGTAGAGCACCTGTGCTGTGCACACTAGGGGCTCCCGATAATAGGCCTACAGACAACCAGAGGAAAAGGAGAGACGGCTATGGACACCGAGAAGATTCTCAAGGGAAAGCGCGTGCTTATCGCAGACGATGAGAAGGATGTGTTGGAGCTCTTGGTGGAGCTGCTCGATATGTGTAAAATCGATACCGCATCCTCATTTGAACAGGCAAAACAGCTGCTCGAGACCGAGCCCTACGATATTGCGGTGCTCGATATTATGGGGGTGAAAGGCTTCGAGCTGCTAGAGGTCGCCACCGATAAGGGGATCCCAGCCCTCATGCTCACCGCCCACGCCTTAACCAAAGAGGCCTTGAAGGAATCGGCAGAGCGGGGTGCCTCCTACTTTGCACCCAAGGACGAGATCAGAAAGATCGATCTCTTTGTCGCCGATGTGCTGGAGGCCATCGAGAAGAAGAAAAACCCGTGGGTCAGGTGGTACGAGAGGTTGGCATCCTTCTACGACAAGAAATTCACTGGCCCTCACTGGAGGGAGCAGGAACGGGAATTCTGGGAGAAGAAATTAAAGGATCTGGTAGGCGAATAAAATCGTTAAACGATTTTATCTTATGCGATTGTATCGATCCTATGGCGAAAGGCTAACATTTCTATCCCTGTAGCAAGCTACAGGGTATGTCGAAATTCTTGCTTCAGTCCTTAAAGGCTTCAGCACCGTACTTTTGCCTTAAAAAGGATTGTAACTTCTAATTTGAATTCATCCCGCGCTGCAAGCAGCGGGGGAATTCAAATTTAAAGGTCCTTTCTCAGGTTAATTAAGCTGCTGCGGTCAAATCCGAGCGTCTTAAAGAAGGACAGGATATCGACTGAGTCCCAGGGGACTGCGGAAAAGATGTTCTTTATGCCCTTCTGCTTGTAGGCCTTGAATAGCTCATTCGCCAGGGATTTTCCTATGCCTTTCGCCATGAAATCAGGATGAACGCCGAAGTTCGTAATCCAGGCGCTCTTGTCAAGGCCGAAGCCGCCGTATACAAAAGAACTGATCATGAAGCCGACCACCCTTCCGCCGACCTCAGCCGCGTAACCGATACCTTCATCTCTTTGGAGTTGCTGTTCAATTATTCGCCTGAAGTCGATTCCCGCCGCTGTATTGGTGATCGATGACTGAATCTCGCTGATTTGATCAGCGTCTTCAGGCTCGATTTTTCGTATCAGTACCTTGTCGGCTACTTTCTCCATAGGTCTTTACGCGTTGATCCCTTAATCAGCCCTGATTTCGTGTTCTTTATTTCGATTCCTGGTCACAATCAGTACATGCGACGAGGGTTTCTATTCGAAGCCTACTGTGGCGATGAAGCAGCTGCCGCCGCCATTATCACTATTACTACTAGTGACTCCACCTATGGGGCTTGTGTCAATAAACGTAGTAGTGCTGGCCTCATTGGAAAAATCAGAATTACCTGCCGCGTTATATGCGCGTATACGGTAGTAGTAAGTGGTCGCCTCATTCAGGTCGGTGTCGCTATAGGTGGTCACATTTTCACCAACTGTGGCGATCTGGGAGTAGTCCTCGCCCGTTTGTTTCCTCTCTACCTTAAAGCCCTGCTCGCCGTAGTAGTTATCCACCCATGAGAGATCGATCTGGCTGGTTGATATGCTAGTAGCTGACAAGCTGCTCGGTGCAATTGGAATAGTTGAGGGGGTAGCTGTAGCCAGATCGGAATCCGTTTCTTTTGCTAGGTCTATCTCAGGGAAATAAGCGGTGGCACGCACTGAAAAGTAATACCGGGTGTCATTGGTCAAACCGCTTATCAGCAAAGAGGTATCACTTATACTTATAGTCTCTAGCTCGGTATCGAGTGTTTGTGTAGTCCCATAGCGGACTTTGTATCCAGTGAGCGTGCTTTCACGGTTTGGCTTCCAGGTGAGGAGGGCTAAACCATCTCCAGAAATGGCTCTCACGTTTGCAGGTGGAGCGAGATAGGTCACTGCCTGGTAGGCATTTACCCTGCCCTCTGTGATAAGTTTTGCATCAAGTGAATCTTTTTTATCGACCGTGTTGAGTATCGCGTCTTTAATCTGGAGATGGGTATAATTTGGATTCTGGGCCTTCACCAATGCAGCGACACCTGAAACATGGGGCGCTGCCATGGAGCTTCCATCGATATACTCATAACCATAGGTATTGATTTCAATCGGCTCCCTGGTAAGTTTAAGGTCATCAATGTATACCCCATCGCCGTTTGTGGAAGAATCGGTAAAAATGCCAAATCCGAAATAAAAGCTGGGTAGCGCATCTACCAGTGCGGTTAAGTTGAAAGAGCAGTCAATAAATCCACTCGTTACTCCGGTCTTGTAGTTCTCCAAATTAAAGATATACACATCCGGCGAGAACCATATCTGGCCATCATCGGATCCCATTAGAACCAAAAAGTCCTTTTCATTTTCAAGATCCGCCTTTAATTTAAAGGAAAGTGTATAACGATTATTTTTCACCGAAACAAAAGAAGTCCCATAGCCAGCAAAGGATTCAGTGTTTTCAAGGTATTGCCCATTAGGACTATCTTCAAGGCAGACACTGCCTCCGACTCCTGTGCCAGGGACTAATTTCCAGTCAGTGACAGTCCCTCCTTGAACCCATTCATCAATCGCACTTGATTCAAAATTTTCCGAATAAGACTCTACCGGAATTCCATAAGAAAACTCGGGCACGGTGCTGTATATGTTGACCCCCGGTGCTGCGATGTGCACTGAGGTAGCACCATAGTTTGAGAATTCCGCGAGGACATCGTTTTGATCCGTTGCCGCCACGGAGATTATATTGAGCAGATTATAGCTTGCAGGGTATTCCGGTGTCTCATCGTTATCATCGCCTATGAGGTCATCCCCTCCGTTTCCCGCTGCGGCCACGACAAGGACACCGTGATCATCGGCATACTCTATTGCGTCATACTCGGTTTGAGAGAACTCAGAGCCGCCCCAGCTCGCATTGATGATGTGGGCGCCGTTATCAACGGCGTAGATGATGGCCTCCGCTGCCTCGCCTATAGTTCCCACCAGCCCTCCGATCCTGAGGGCCATGATCTTGGCTTGCCAGTTGACGCCTGTTATCCCCGCATTGTTGTCCCCAAGAGCGGCAATAATGCCTGCGATATGGGTACCATGGTTGTTGTAGTCAACGGGTGTTGCATCATTATCCCAGAAATCCCATCCGTAGATATCATCCACATACCCATTATCATCGTCATCCACCTCGTTGGTACCATTTTGTTCCGAGCTATTTACCCATATATTGGCGTTCATCTCCGGATGGCTTATATAAACACCGCTGTCCAACACTGCCACAATAACGTCTTGGGAGCCGGTGGTGATATCCCATGCCTCGGGTGCATCGATGTCCGCGTCTTCTGTACCCCCGAAGGTTTCCTCGCTTACAAAAAGCTCCTGACCGGTATTGTGAAGCCCCCACAGCTTTTGAAAATCAGGATCATTGGGAGTTGTGGCCATAAAGCGGATGATGTAGTTGGGCTCGGCGTATACAACGTTCGGATCTTTTTTATAATGGTCAATGGCGGCTTCTACGGAGACGTCAGGAGGGAGTTTAACGCGTCTAACCCTCAGGGGTTTCATATGTTTAGCTTCCTTTACCCCCAGGGCCGAGTGCAGGGCCTTCATGGTTGAACGGGGGGTTTCTTGCTTGAATTTTACGAGCAGCTCGCCCGGTAGGTATTTTCCAGTACTGTTCGTGTCGGTTGGGGCTTGCTTGTTTCCAGGAAAGTCAAACGTGAGCTGGTCAGCCTTTGAAATGGGAGTATAAGCGATGAGGCTTGCTATAACAAATGCACCCAGGATAGTCAGCTTTTCTTTCATGGCTTTCTTCAGTCGCTCGCACTTAAATGTCATTAATTAGTCAGGCTCAGCATATTCTAATTCTGTAAAGGCTTGCAAACGGTTTATGGAGAAAAGGCAGAATTTTACTATTTTCTGCAACTTTTATACCAAATAGGCCATCTGTATTGCGTCTTCAATGATCTCTTTTCTTGTAGTCATGAAACCCGATTGCTCTATCAATTTCGTTATTCCAGAACCTCCGCTCGCCGTTGATTCGATCAGGGTCCCTCATCCTGTTTTTGCTCCAATTTACCCGTATCGAGAAAGGGTATATACAAAATCAGGCACATCCCGGGAATGGAAAGAAGAAAGGTAAGTCCAAAGAAGGGCCCGTAGCCGAGCCTCTGGGCGAGAAAGCCACTGGCAACACCTGCCAGCACCCCGCTCACGTTCATCAAGCCTGTGCCGATGGCAAAATGGGCAGCCTTGAATCGCTCCGTGCAGGTTCTCATCAGAAAGGTTATCAGAACGGCCGTGCCCAGACCGCCGGCAAACTGATCGAATGCGTGCACACAGGCGACCAGAAAGAGATTCATGGGGCCTATAAAGGTCACGGT
>QMLW01000060.1 GCA_003646935.1 Deltaproteobacteria bacterium | reverse complement strand
TACGTTGTCCGGAGCACGGCCTGGAGCGCGAAGGGAGATGCTCGAGTCCTACGTGAAGAGATTGGATGATATGGAAAAGATAGCCAATTCTCTCAAGGGGGTAAGTAAATCCTATGCGATCCAGGCTGGTAGGGAATTGAGGATCATAGTAGAGAGCGATAAAGTCGATGATTCCGAATCAACGATGATATGCAGGGAGGTAGCAAAGAAGATAGAAAAGGACCTCACCTACCCTGGGCAGATAAAAGTAACGGTGATCAGGGAAACACGAGCGATCGAATACGCCAAATGAGCTGCTGTGAGAAAGGCCCTCCTATGCTCGGAGCCCATAGCTTCACTTGGTGAATAGCACCTTGACATCTTTCAATCCTTATTCTAAACAGCTCCTTAGAAACTCCATGCTCCCATGAACGCTGCTTTTCTCGATAACCCTGGAGGCCGGGTTATGTGCTAGACAGTTGACGCATATACGCTGGCCCTGTAACGATCTACCATTGCTTTGTGAGAAGGGAAGCCGTTGACTAATCCCAGCAACCGGAGATTCATGGTTCCGGTCCTAAGCATGTTTGCCCCATACCCTGTGTTCCGGGGTATGGATTTCGAGCGATAGTAGTTTTGGGCCCCGTTGTTCTCACAAGGGCCCCTCGATTTGGGTGAGATGATCCAGTTCTTTCACGTGTACAAGAGTTTTGGCTCTGAAAACCCCGCGCTCATAGACGTGAGCCTGACGATTGAGAAGGGGGAATTCGTATTCGTCACGGGACCCAGCGGTGCGGGAAAGACGACATTGCTCAAGATCATCTTCTGCGCTGAGAGGCCAACGAGCGGATACGTGCTGGTCAACGGAAGAAACCTGACCAGGATTAAGGATAAAGAGCTTTCATTGCTGCGTAGAAGAACGGGGATGGTCTTTCAGGATTTCAAGCTGCTTCCAAATCGCACTGTTTTTGAGAATGTGGCCCTCGCCCTGGAGATCATGGGAGCCCCCTTTTCAGTCATACGAAAGAGGGTTCATCAGACCCTCAAGTACCTCGATTTAGGGGGGAAGGAGGACTATCGCCCTCCTCAACTTTCAGGGGGCGAACAGCAGAGGGTAGCCATTGCACGGGCCATCATAAACAGCCCTTTGATTCTACTAGCAGACGAGCCAACGGGAAACCTGGATCAAGACCTAACCGTCGAGATCATGGCCCTCTTGAAGCGGATACACATCAGGGGCACCACGGTGATCGTGGCGACCCATAATCAGGAATTGCTAAAGGGTACCAGGAGAAGGGTGGTCACCCTCAATAAGGGCAGGGTAGCCTAGGCGATAGAGAACGAGAGAACCAGGGAGGAAAACGATTTCCGCGGTTCGGGTGAACACGACATGAGGTCTTGCCTTCCACAAGGCGCATTATGTGCCGATTGATATGTGAGGAGGGTGCATTAGGTGAGAGGGACACTGCTTCGTTACTCCATGCGCAGAGCGCTAGCGAACATGTCTGAGAATCGCTTGGTCCACCTCATAGGCATCGGTACGATGGCCATTGCATTTCTCATATTCGACGCCTTTCTCCTCGTTTTCCTTAATATCAATTATTGGATTGAGGAGCAGGGAAGCTCCCTGACCATGTCCATATATTTCACGGGGGATCCCGATAAAGCTGCCGTTGAAACGGTGTCCAAGGAACTGCTCCAATACCCCGGGGTGACTATCAACGAGTTTATCTCAAAAAGCGATGCCATGGAGAACCTCAAGAGACGGTTGGGAGATAAAGCCGGACTTCTCGATGGCTTAGAGGGTAATCCCTTGCCCGCTTCCCTTGAGATCACGCTATCAAAGGGGAAGATCGAGGACTTCCCCAAGCAATTAAAAGCGAGGCTTGAGATGCTCGAGGCAGTTGATGAGGTACAGTACAGCCACGAGTGGGTAGAGAAGATTCAGGCGGTCATGGGGGCGGTGAAGCTGATTGGTATAATCTTCGGGGGATTGCTTTTCTTGGCGGCCCTGTTCATCATCATAAACACGATAAAATTGGCCATCTACTCGAGGCACGATGAGGTCGAGATACTCAAGCTGGTGGGTGCGACCAATCGCTTTGTAAAGGCCCCCTTTCTCATTGAGGGCTCAATACAGGGATTTCTCGGGGGTGTGACCGCCATAGTGATCCTGTTGCTCGGTTATCTCGTGGCAATAACCAGAATAGATCTCAGGATTGGATTTGCCTCCTTTGATATCGTGTTTCTCTCGCCACAGTTTATCCTGCTCTTGTTGCTTATGAGCATAATCGTTGGGTTTCTTGGCAGCATGATTTCATTGAGTCGTTTTTTTAGAATATGAACACGAAGATCGCCAGCCTCTTATCGTTGTTTCTCGGCCTTTATGCCATGCTCACGGCCCCTGTGTGGGCGGGTACCTCGGCTCAAGATAAGAAATCCCTCATTAAGATCACCCGCTCTCAAATCAAGGAGATCGAAAAGCACCTCGCCGAGCAGCAGGGACAGCTGCTCAGTATTGATTTAAGGGAGAAGGGTGTCCTAGGGGAGATAGAACGATTGGAAATGGAACTGGCGAAGAACAGGCGTGCATTACGGGAGTTATCGAGCAGGATTCGGGAGACAGAGGATGCTATCAAGGGCGGCCAAACCAGGGTCCAGAAGCTGAATCGCTCTCTGCGAGACATCGAGGGCTATTTTAAAAGACGCCTTGTCGCCTTCTACAAATTCGGGAGAACAGGATATATAGCCATTCTCATGGGATCAGAGAGCCTGCAGGAGGTGGAGAAGACCGTGCGGTACATGAAGGCCATTATGGATCGAGATAGAGAGGTTCTCGATATGGTAGAGGACAGGAGGAGGCAGGTTACAAAGGAGATGGCCGTTCTCGAGGAGAATAAGACCGCCTTGGAGGTATTAAGGGAAGCAAAGGATGCAAGAGGTGCCCTCTTGGAACGGTATATTGAGGGCAAGGTATACGTGCTCATGAAGGCACATAGGGAAAAGGAATTTTATGCAAAGGCGGTGAAGGAGCTGGAACAGGCCGCTCACGCGCTCAATCAGACCATGATTCGACTCGAGACGAGGGGGAAGCAGCAATTTACACTGAAAGGGCTCGCACACAAGAAGGGTGCATTGCCCCTGCCGTTGAAGGGAGAGATCATAAGGAATCTCCACACGACCAAATCTAGCCCATTCATGCATAAGAAAGGGGTATACATAACTGGTTCGGCGGGCGAAGAGGTTCGGTCGGTGTTTGCCGGCAGGGTCGATTATTCCGGTTGGTTTAAGGGGTATGGGCAGCTGATGGTCGTTAATCACGGGTCACATTATTTTACCCTCTTCGCCCACCTCCAAGAGAGGAAAAAAGAGAAGGGGGAGATGATCTCAGAGGGCGAGCCAGTGGGTATTGCAGGAGATCCTGGGTGGAATTTAGGGCCAGGCGTGTATTTCGAAATCAGAAAGGGCGGGGAGCATCTTGACCCGGAGAAATGGCTCAAGGTACAGTAGCAGAACGAGTGGAGCGCTAAAAACAGAAGGCAGAGTTACGGACAAGTCCATGAGGGATCTCTGCCCAACGCAGTTGATCCATGCAATAAATACCACGGGAGGAGAGAAAAGATGATAACAAAGATAGGCAACGTTTTTCTTCAAAAGGCGCTCGTGATCATGTTCGTGATCTTCTTGACCTCTGTTGGCGGCGGCTCAAAGGGTATGTGTGCTGGCACCGAAGAGGTCTACAAGAACATCGAGGTTCTAAGCGAGGTTTTACGAAAGATCGAGAAGAACTACGTTGAGGGCGCAGATCCGAAGAAACTTATCTACGGGGCAATAAAGGGGATGGTAGGTACCCTGGATCCCCACTCCTTTTTCATGAGTCCAGATGAATATAGGGAATTAATGATAGAGACAAAGGGGAGCTTTACCGGTGTTGGGATCGAGATAACCATTCGAGACAGCCTACTCACCGTTGTCTCGCCCATAGAGGGTACACCCGCGTTTAAGGCGGGCATAAAAGCGGGGGATCAGATAATAAAGATCGGAGACAGGCCTACCAAGGATTTTTCCATCATGGAAGCGGTGAAGCTCATTCGCGGGCCTAAGGGAACCGAGGTTAGGTTGACCATCAGGCGAAAAGAGGTGGAACAACCAATCGAGTTTGTCATCACCAGGGACGTGATTCCCATTAGAAGCGTTCGCTCGCTGCTGCTTCCCCATGGTATCGGGTATGTGAGGATTTCCAACTTCCAAAGCGATACCGGGCAGGAGCTATCCAAGAGACTGAGGGAGGTTGAGGGCGAAAAGGGCCTCAAGGGCCTTGTCTTGGATCTGAGAAACAATCCCGGCGGTTTGCTTTCTCAGGCAGTGGAGGTGGCCGATGCATTTCTCGATTCAGGGGTGATCGTCTCGATCAAGGGAAGGGATCAACAGGAGGAAACGACCTATGCCCAGAGCGGTGATAGTGCGCGAGGATACCCGATAGTTGCCTTGATAAACGAGGGGAGCGCAAGCGCCTCTGAGATAGTGGCAGGCGCTCTACAGGATAATCGAAGGGCGCTCATATTGGGCTCTACCACCTTTGGGAAGGGCTCGGTACAAACCCTTTTTCCGCTCTCAGACGGATCTGGTTTACGCCTTACCACGGCCTTGTACTATACTCCTGACGGCAGATCCATACAGGCAAGCGGCATAACGCCCGATATCGAAGTTGCCTTTATCCCACCAACTGAGGGACCAAAAGACGAGAAGCGACCTGTTATAAGGGAGAAGGACTTGGAGGGCCACCTCGAAAAGGTGGTTGGAGACGAAGAGGAGAACGCAACCCTCTCGGGCGAGCAATCCCGCATCCAAAGGCTTATCAAGAACGATAATCAACTGAGGAGTGCGATACAGGTGCTTCAATCCTGGGAGATTTTTTCGGTCATAGAGCGCCGACAGAGCAGAGAATAAGCATGAGCCTCGCTTTTAGTCCCTTATATGCTGATTGTTAGACTACATGGGTCAGGTATTTTAAGTGTTCAGTGTTCAGAGTTCAGGGGCAGGAGCCATGAAGGGGAGGGTTTTCCTGAACACTGAACGCTGAACCCCTGAACACTTTTATTGCGAACAACCTTGATGCAAAGTCGAAGCGAATTTCAAATATATTTTCCAGGCCTTCATGGGTAAGAGCGGAAAAGGTGGATCAAAAAAACTGTATCTCACCTTCATTGGGTTTGTTCTCACAAGCACCCTCATCCTCATAGTCATATATTATCTACAGCGATTTGATACACGAGGAACCGTTCCCCCCTTTGAAGAAGGACACCACCCTTCAGGGCAATCGCTCACCTGTATAGGCCTCATTGATAAGGCCATTTCAGAGGGATTCCAAAAGATGGGCGTCCCTCGGGAGAAGGTGCTTTTCCTGCCCTTGGTTCCAACCCAAAAAGATGACCATAGGTGGGATTTCACCAGCATAGAGGCGAGAATTCCTCGCAGCCATAACATCCTCAAGGCTGGCGAGGCAATTCGCCAGGAGATTACCGCACTTACCATACCGGTGCACATAGCCATAGAGGTGGAATCAGCAGATGAGATAATCTACAACCTTTACTGTAAGGAGTTTCACACCCATCGATTAAAGCTCGCCTATGAAACAGCGGTTCCATCTCATAGGGCGACGCCCCCACGGATCGCTATCATCATAGATGATCTGGGATACGATAAATCCCTTGCCAGGGAATTTATAGACCTTGATATACCGCTTACCCTATCCATATTGCCCTTTACCCCTTATACAAACCCCATTGCACAAGGGGCTAGGGCAGCAGGGCGAGAAATCATGCTTCACCTCCCCATGGAGCCGAGGAGCTATCCCCGTATTAATCCGGGCGATGGGGTATTGCTGGTCTCCATGGAAAGGGACACCATCCATAAGGTTCTCGAGGGGGATTTGGGCGAGATACCCTATGTCGCGGGCGTGAATAATCACATGGGATCGAGATTCACCGAGAACAAGGAGAAGATGACCGTGGTACTATCCGAGCTGAAGAGGAGGGGGCTCTACTTTGTGGATAGCAAGACGAGCCGTAAGAGCGTGGCGTACGATCTCGCGAAGCAGATGAAGATCAGGGCTGGGCGCAGGGATGTTTTTCTTGACAACGACCTGTCAAAAGGCGCCCTTGAAATACAGATGGATCGATTGCTTAACCTAGCGAGACATAACGGTCACGCCATAGGAATAGGACATCCCCACAAGGAGACCCTAGGGTTTTTAACGAGGCTTCAGCTGCGCATCAAAGACAAGGCTGAGGTAGTGCCCGTATCCGGTTTGCTGGGCCATTGACACGATGTTTCTGCTTGCTCCCAGGCTGAGAGAAGCTCCTTATTTCCAGAACGGCGAGGAGATTTTTGCTTTCTTTTCGCCTGTTCCGTGGTATAAAGCCAGCAGGGGTAGGGGAGCGTTGATACGGAGGAAACGCGAGGAGAAGCACGGGCTATGATCGATGAGTTCGTTACCTTTCACCAAGATCCGGTACTACGAAATCCAGCGCTGATCGCTGGATTTGGAGATTGGTCAAACGCAGGCAATGTAGCCCTGAAATCGATTGAATATGTCATTCGGAAGAAGGGGGCCACGTTGTTGGCCGAAATCGAAACCGATCATTTCTACCACTTTACACAAAACCGACCGGTTATTTCCATTAAGGAGGGGAGGCTGCAGCGCCTCGATGTAAAGCGGATCTCGTTCTATGCCTGGCCTAATGACGAGGGAGGACATGATCTTATTTTGTTAAAGGCCCAGGAACCGGATTATCGGTGGCACACATTCGTTGATGTCCTGTTTGACCTGTGTGCGCATTGGAAAGTTTACCTGATAATCAGCCTTGGGGGGATGTATGATGATGTCCTCCATACCGAGTCCATTATCTCCGGGGTTTATGCGCTGGATAATTGGAAGGGCGCCTTACTCGAACACGGCATTCATCTCGTTGATTATGAAGGACCCTCTGGCGTGCATTCTCTTATTATGCAGAAGGCACAAAAGGAGCAGTATCCATATATTGGGCTATGGGGTCACTCACCGCTCTACCTCAGAGGGACTAATTTCAGGGTATTGAACAGAATGATCTCTATGCTGTCCTCTCTGTTTTCCTTTTCCATAGAAACCCTTGAGCTTGAGCGGTCCTTAAAGGAGTTCGAGCATCAAATGGAGGAGGTCCTTGAGAAGAACGCGGAATTACAGGAGTACATAAAAAAGATCAAAAAACTCAGAAGCGGAAAACTGCAAAAAAAGGATATCCCAAAGGTCATCAATATACAGGATTTTCTCAGACATAAGGATTCGGAATAGGGCCTGATGGTTTCATGCACTATTACATCGTCTCCCCGGCGCAAGCGAGCCAGTGGGGGTTGGACTCTTTCTTTGAGGTAGATAACCATGCCTACCGTTGTTGTTGTCGGAACGCAGTGGGGTGATGAGGGCAAGGGGAAGATCGTCGATCTTCTCAGTGCCCATGCGGAGAAGGTGGTACGGTTTCAGGGGGGAAATAACGCGGGCCACACGCTCGTGGTGAACGGTCAACAATCGATTTTCCATCTCATACCCTCTGGAATGCTCTATCCAAATACGAGGTGTCTCATCGGCAATGGCGTGGTGGTGGACCTAGAGGTCCTCCTGGAGGAGAGCCAAGGCCTAGCTAAGAAGGGCATAGCCATGACTCCTCAGCGACTGGGCATAAGCGAGCGTGCCCACCTGATCATGCCCTACCACAAGGCGATCGATGTAGCACGTGAAGAGGCAAAGGGTAGCTCCAAAATCGGGACGACCGGAAGGGGCATAGGACCGTGTTATGAGGATAAGGTAGCCAGAGTGGGGATAAGGGCTTGTGATCTAAAGGATCCTGGTGCGCTGAGGGAGAAGATCAAGCTCAACCTTGAGGAGAAAAACTTCTGTCTCACCAAGCTCTTTGGCTCTGAACCCCTTGAGTATGGCCCAATAGTAGCGCGATATCTCGCAATAGCCGATGAGATCTCGCCCTTTATTGTCGATGTGTCCGCTGAGTTGGATAGAGCGATCAACAGAGGGGAGAGTATCCTGTTCGAGGGCGCTCAAGGGACCCTGCTGGATGTTGACCACGGCACCTACCCGTTTGTTACCTCTTCCAACCCCGTCGCTGCAACGGCAAGTATAGGCGCGGGCATAGGCCCAAATAAGCTGGATAGCATTGTAGGAGTTGTGAAGGCATACACCACAAGGGTTGGCGCTGGACCATTTGTGAGCGAGCTTGTCGATGAGACCGGCAGCTACCTTCAGGAAAAGGGACAGGAATTCGGTGCCACCACGGGCAGGCGCCGGAGGTGTGGCTGGCTTGATCTCGTGATAGCGAGGTACTCCTC
>QMLW01000059.1 GCA_003646935.1 Deltaproteobacteria bacterium | reverse complement strand
TTCGCCCGCGATGATGATGTTTGCGAGTTTCTTCTCCCTGGTATCAATTGCCCTTTGCACGAAAGACTCATCCAGCCCCGCAAAGACAAAGCTCGCGTATTTCTCGATATTCGAGCGGAATTTCAATTTCGAGCCCGCGGGCATTATGTGATCGGTGGTTACCTTATCGCCCACCTTTATGGCGACAACGCCCCGGACTGCCCCTGGCAATTGTTCCATTCTCGGCAGCTCTCTTATGTTCGGGCCCTTTATCGGTTTGCCCTCGTAGCGAGGCTCGAGGATCATGCTGTCATCGATATAGTAGCTTTCTGGAGGGGTAATCGTTGGCAATGTAAGGTCAGCAGGACTTGCGATTTCCCCCTGGAGCGCGGAGACCGCCGCAACGATCGGGCTCACCAGATACACCTCCGCATCGGCGGTGCCGGATCTTCCAAGAAAGTTCCTGTTGTTCGTCCTCAGGCTTACCCCGTTGCTCGACGGGGCATGCGTAGCGCCTATACAGAAGCCACAGGCTGACTCCGCAATCCTTGCCCCGGATTTTATGAGCTCAGAGAGGGCCCCATTTTCTGAAATCATCTCGAGAACCTGTCTCGAGCCAGGGGCAACGATGAGGCTCACCCTTGGGTGAACCTTGTTGTCTTTCAGGATTTCCGCGGCCATCATCAAATCCTCATACGAGGAATTGGTACAGCTTCCTATGCATACCTGATCTACTTGTAAGCCCCTTATGTTTTTCACTGTATCGATGTTATCAGGAGAATGGGGCTTGGCTACCAACGGCTCCAGCTCGTCAAGATTTATCCCTATCACTTTTTCATACTCTGCTCCATGGTCAGCCTTTACCTCTATCCAGTCCTCTTCTCTGGCCTGCTTTTTCAAAAAATCCCTTGCTATTTCATCGCTTGGAAAAATAGAGGTGGTCACACCTGTTTCCGCTCCCATATTCGCGATGGTCGCGCGCATCGGAACGGTGAGCCGCTCAAGGGCATCTCCACCATACTCGATTGCAAAGCCGACATTGCCTTTCGTAGTCAAGACCCCTAAGAGATGGAGGATAATATCCTTGGCAGTCACAGAGGCCTTGAGGTATCCTGTGAGCTCTATCTTGATTACTCTTGGTGCGGTGAGGTAAAAGGGTTTTCCCGCCATTGCCAATGCCACATCGAGGCCGCCTGCACCGAGCGCGAGCGTGCCGAGGGCGCCTGCAGTGGGCGTGTGGCTATCAGAGCCGAGCAGTGTCTTTCCCGGGATTGCGAATTTCTCGAGGTGGACCTGGTGGCATATGCCGTTACCGGGTTTCGAGAACAAGATCCCATAGCGTGAGGCTACGGTCTCAAGGTACTTGTGGTCATCTGCGTTCTCAAACCCCTGCTGAAGGGTATTGTGGTCCACATAGCTCACGGAAAGCTCTGTACTTACCCTGGAGACATTAAGCGCCTCAAACTGAAGATAGGTCATGGTCCCGGTAGCGTCTTGGGTCAGTGTTTGATCTATCTTGATCCCAATCTCTTCTCCGGGAATGAGGGCTCCCTCAAGCACATGTGATGAGAGGATCTTTTCGTAGATGATACTCGGTTTCTCTGCCATTTTTGCCCGCCTCTTTTCTTTGCACTATTTGCGGTGTCCGGCACTTTTAGCAATCCATAAAAAAAGGGCCATGGATACCGTACCCATGGCCCTCTATATACGAAGACCATGGGCATCCCCTGGGGTCTGCCCATGGTCTTCTGTTTCTTACTATTTGCTGATCTGACAGAAGTGGGCAGACCCGTAACTCGGATACCTAAACCCGAATCTCGGAAACGGCACCTGCCCTATTGTTTTCATGCTGAAGACTCCTTTGAGTTTCTGATCTTTATATACGATTCCTCTTGCCATGTCAATCGTATTTTTCCCTTTTCTGCAAATTATCTCCTAAAAAGAGCGGTGCCTGGTTCAGCATTCCGGGTAAAAGGATTCAAGGTTCAAAGGTTCAAGCTTAAGAAAGTCCGGAACCATGAACCCTGACCCTATAAACCGCTCAGCCCAAACCTTGAAAAGATTTGTCTTCTCTATATATGTTTAATCCCGCCCGTGAGGTGAACGTGGCGTAAAAACCCTTGCGTGAAGGGAACATATGGAAGTAGAATAGGTTATCATGGAAAAAGGAGTCCTTTCCCAGGAGATTGGTTATGGGTAGCGTGAGGTCGAGACGGTGTTTGCCGATTATGGGAGTTTGGCTTGCTCTGCTCTTTGCCCTTTCGGGAGCTGCATGGGTGGAGGGATCCAGTCCGGTTTCCCTTGAGCAAGGGGAGCTCCTCCAGGTAAAGGTTCACCTGCTCGGCTTTGATTCCGCGAACAAACAGCCCCTGGTCTTTCTCTCGGATTCCCTTGAGCAGCGCGCGCTTCCCATAGTTATTGGCCTTTTCGAGGCCAACGCCATCTACTCAGAGATGCAAGGCGTCACCCATCGGCGCCCCCTTACCCACGACCTGCTCGAACGTGTAATCCAAAGATCTAAGGGAAAGATCCGCCGGGTTATTATCACCCACAACAAGGAGGGCATCTACTACGCTACGATCGAGATGGAACGAGATGGCTCCCTCATAGAGATCGATGCCAGGCCGAGCGACTCCATTGTCATGGCCCTGAAGTTCAGCTCCCCTATATACGTCACCAAGACGCTTTTCAACGAGATGGCCGTCCCCGTTGGGGAGAAAGAAGAGGGCGATGAGCACTATGGTATCACGCTCCAGGAGCTTACCGAGACCCTGGCCGAGTACTTCTCCTTTGGATCCACACGGGGGGTTCTGGTTTCGGATGTACGCAAAGGGAGCCTCGCTGAAAGGGATGGCATAAAGAGGGGCGACATATTCGTGGAGGTAGGGGGAAAGAAGGTGGAAGATATTACGTCACTACAGGAGGTAATCACTACCAACACGACTGCCGTGCAGGCCACGATCTTCAGGGATACCCAGTTCCTGTCCATTACCCTTCATCCAGAGTAATCTTTTATTGGAAGAAATCCCGTATCCTCCGGAGCAGCGGCTTCTTCACCTGAATCCTCAGGTAGAGATCCCCTGATTCTTCACCGCCTTTGCCGTTGCCGCCCATTCCCTTCAATCGTATACGCTGACCGTCTCGAGTGCCCGGAGGAACCTTGACCAGTAAATCCTTGGACCTCCCCCTGTTGTAGTACCGAATCTCAGCGCCCATCAGCGCTTGCATGGGATCGATGGTAATGACATCGTTCAGATCCTTTCCCCTCTCCGGCCACTCCACCGCCCACATCTTCTTCAAGAGATATTTTGCTGCCTTGCCTATGATCCCGCCGAGAGGAAGGCTTGGCAGGTCATACCGCCTCTCCCCTGCACCCTGCTGAGGGTGTTGGGGCCTCCTGCCAAGAGGCGAGAAGTACACGAAGCCCCTGCCGGTGAACCCTGGCCTATGAAATTCAAAGCTCCGATACTCGGTGCCATAAAACTCCCTGAAGATCGCATCAAATCCACTGAGCCCGAATGCCCGGGCCATCTCTTCAAAGATCTGATTTATGTCAGAGCCCCTGAAGATGTCTTGCTCAGAGTAGCCTTGTCTAAATCGGTCATAGGCGTAATCCCCGTACTGCTGCCTCAGGGAGTCGTACTCCCTTCTCTTTTTGGGATCGGAGAGCACTGCATAGGCCTCGTTTATCTCCTTCATGGTTTCAGCAACCGCTGGGTTGTCCTTGTTCCTGTCAGGATGATATTTGAGGGCCATCCTTCGATAGGCATCCTTGATCTGCTGCTGACTTTGATCAGCATCAACGCCCAAGATCTGATAGTAATCCCTTTGACCCATACAATCCCTATGTTCGGTATTCTTCCACTGCTTTACGGGCGGTTGCTACCATATTCGCGTCCCCGTGAGCATGCCTTTTGTCCTTGAGGCTATGGCTGATCGGAAGACCTGGTGACCTCTTCACGGGGAAGGAGCAAGCACCTTTGATGGAGCCCTGTGTCTTTTTGGAAGTACTGCTATACAAACTAATCATTGGACTGTGGGACGCAACCTAAAAAAGAGGTGCATTATGATGGGGTGTTTCCGGGGCCTAGGGCCGATCGTAGTTGGCCACATAGAAATCATCGATGATCCCCTGCGCCTTTAGAGACGCCCCATAGGACTTTGCAGAAGCCTTGTCGGCGAAGTGAGAAACCCTCACCTGGTAGTAGGTCTTTTTGGTTCCCTCTTTTTTCCTCCAATAGGCGTCTAATCCCCGCTTTTTGAGGTAGCTCGTGTATCCCTGGGCATCCTCTGGTTTGAGGTAGGCGGCAACCTGTATGGTAAATGGGTCAGTGACAACGACCTCAGATATCTCCTTTTTTTTGGGTGGCCCTTTTCGTGTTGTTATGAGATGTCCTACTGTGTTGACCACCAACATCCCCACCGCCACTACCAAAACGGCCGTCATGGACCACTCAAGAACGAGCTGCGCCCTCTTGGAACGTTTAATAAAGGAAATAAGGGCCTTTGCGTGCATCCCTATGTTGAAGGCGAGGGACTTCGAGATCCTCAAAAGGGCGAGACCCACATGCTTGCTCGCCTTCTTGAGGGCGCTGCCCACTTCTATTTTGCGTGAAATCCCCAGGGCACTGGGCTCAACGGTTGGCGGGTTGAATCCGGCACTCATCTTCTCCAAGATCACTTCATCAACGCCCTCCAATACACGTCGGGCTTCCCGAAGAGGTCTTCGCGTTCGCTCGTTTTCGCCTAGCCAATGGACACACGCCGCAATGCCCTTTAAAAGCAGAGACCGTTCACCCCCTTGTCTCAGGGCCTGGAGGTAGACCGTAAGGGCCCACTCATCGGCGCGTCCCTCTCGAATAAAAAGCACCGCGAGATCGCGGACGATGTCAGAGGCCGAGGCCGTCCCTCCATCGAGCACGCGCCGGTAGGTCTGAAGGGCGGGAAAATCCGTTCGCCGCGCCGCCAAATAGAGCCGGGCGATCAAATGCTGGACATCCCTGTTCTCTGCCTGGGCATCACCAATGCGGCGTGCGAGCTCATAGTAGTCCCTTTTGAGCTCACCGAGGTTCTCGACCTGTCGCAGCCAGTCCTCGGCTACCTCTCCATCTTCAGGGTGTGACTGCAGGTAGGAGATGATGAATGCCTCCGAGTCCTGTGTCTTATCCGCCTTCGCGAGGTAGAACCGGGCCAGGTGAGCAGCGAGGTAGGCCGACTCCCGCCGGTTCACGAGAGGCGAGAATAAGAAGCTGTCCAGCACGGCCGCGGCCCTCTTATAGGTCTTTTCCGCAGACCGGAGCAGGCCTGCCCTCTCCCACTTCGTGGCCTCCTCAACCAGCCGCTCAACCGCACTCATCCCCACCCGGTTCGATACCCAGCCGACCGCCATGAAGACACCGAGCAAGATCACCGCCACCGGCACCAGTGTCCACTCAAGGCCTATGTGGGGATGGATGGCCGGCAGGATCAGCAGACACAAGCCACCGCCTACCAGCACGGTGGCCCAGGTGCGAAAGATGAGATGTCTCAATGTGCAAACCATAGGTTCCTCAAAATTGTGACGACGCCGACGGCAACGCCTCGGGTTCTGAATCGGAGATGCCCTCTTCCTTCCCTACTCCATACGCCGGTAGCTCCTGGCCTTCCCGCAACGCCACCCGCATTGCACGGGTGGTGGAGGTGGTTGCCTCCATGCCGGTGATCCGGTCAACTATTTTAAATCGGATATCGGTGGGGACCATGAACTCTCTGGGAGGATCGCCCTCCGTGGCCTTGCGCATAAAATCAGCCCAGATAGGAGCAGCTGCACGGCCACCGGTGATTCCCGTTCCTCGCGTATCTCTCAGGCCTTTGCCCCGGTCGTACCCAACCCACACCGAGGTGCACAGCGTGGGAATGAAGCCCGTAAACCACGCATCGTAGTAGCCATCGGTGGTACCGGTTTTTCCGGCTGCGGGCAAGTCAAACCCCATGCGCCTAATAACGGACCCCGTACCAGCATCAACGACTCCGCGCATCATATCGAGCACCTGATAGGTGATACTCGTATCAAGTGCCCGTGTGCCGCTGATAATATGTTCCTCGAGAACCCGCCCTAGGGCATCTTCAACCCTCCAGATCCAGAAGGGGTTATGCCTGATGCCTCCATTTGCGAAACAGGCGAATGCAGAGGCCATCTCCAGGGGACTCACACCGGAGGTTCCCAGGGCCACGGAATAGACGGGCTCCAGTTCGCTGGTAATCCCGCAGCGCTTCGCAGTGGCGATAACCTCCTCCGGCCCGGTTCGTTCCACAAGCTGCGCAGCAATGGAGTTTACGGACTTCATGAGGGCCTGCTTCAGGATCATCGGGCCTTCATGTTTGCGCCCGAAGTTCTCAGGTTCCCAGTCCGGGGCGCCAACAACCGGTATGGTTACCGGTTTATCAATGAAGACCGTCGCGGGATTGAGGCCGAGCTTCTCAAAGGCGGTGTAGTAGAGAAACGGTTTGAAGCTGGAGCCAGGCAATCGGTTGCTCTCTACGGCGCGGTTGTATTCCGTTTCCACGTAGTTTCTTCCGCCCACCATGGCCTTGACCGCCCCTGACTTGGTCTCCAGGGCAACCAGGGCTCCCTGTGGTCGCGCGGCCTCGCTGCCAATGCCGTGCCCAACACCCTCATCGATCCCCACCATCCTGTCAAGTCGATATAATCCCCCCCGTAGGGACTCTTCCGCCATGGACTGGAGCTGGAGATCAATAGTGGTAGTCACCTTCAATCCGCCGTGGTAGACGACCTCCGGCCCATATCGCTCCTCAAGGCTTTTGATCACCAGATCCAGGAAATAGCTGCCCGTGCGTGCAACCCTGGATGGGGACTGAAGGCGTATCTCTTCTTGAAGTGCGCTCTGCGCCTGATCACTCGTGATGTAGCCAACCGCCTCCATTCGAGAGAGCACCACCCGCTGGCGTTCCTTTGCACGATCGAGATGAAGGTATGGATTGTAGCGCGTCGGCGATTTCGGCAGGCCTGCCAGAAGCGCTGATTGGGCCAAGGTCAAGTCAGAGGCCGGTTTCCCGAAGAAGGTTCGTGCCGCCTGCTCGATCCCGTTGGCCCCGACTCCCATGGAGATCTGATTGAGGTAGGTCTCGAGGATCTCCCGCTTGCTATACCGCGCCTCGATCTGAAGCGCCACCAGCAGCTCGCGGAACTTCCTCATATAACTGCGCTTAAAGCTGAAGAAGAGGTTCTTGGAGAGCTGCTGGGTGATGGTCGAGGCCCCTTCAATCCTGCCCGGCCTGAAAAGGGTTACCCAGAGCGCCTTTAAGGTTCGAAGCTTATCCACCCCGTGGTGTTCCCAGAATCGATGATCCTCAGTGGCCAGAATGGCCTGGATGAAGTGGGTGGAAACATTGCTCAGAGGGATAACCTCACGACCGCCTATGGCCATGAGCCTCTCTCCGGTGCCCGCGAAGATCTCCGTTGGCGGGGTTTCAATAATCCGGCTCAACGGGTCAGGCACACGGGGGAGATCCCGGAGCGCGATGAAAAACATCCCCACGCCGATGAGCAACGCAACGCTGACCAAGGCCAGCGTTCCGTAGAACGCGGCCCGCACAATCCTTATGACACCGGTAGCGTTGGTCATCCCTGATCCTCGATCTCCGATCCCATTGAACGCTCCTTAACCTGCGGGCTCATCTCCTCGAGATAGGACCGCAGTATCCACACGGCCCACTCACGTCCCCTGAGTAGGATCACCTTTCTGCTCGTACCAGCCTCAATTTCAAAGCCGAGCTCGATGTAGCCGGATACGGCCTCATCCGAGATGCCCACCCTCACAATACGGCCGGGGGTTTCCAAGAGCCTATCGGGCTGTGTAACAACGCTTCCGAGATCCTCCTCGGGCAGGGAGTCCAGGGCCTTAAAGAAGCGCTCCGCCGGATAGATTCGGTTCTCGAAGGTGGGTAAATCATCCAGGGTTCCTCGCAGTGCGAGTTCAACCCGCTTGATTTGGTAGAGCAACGGTGAAGGGATCCTCAAGTCCCGCAGCACTCGGTTCTCGGAGTTTAGAAGGTAGATCTTCAGGCCGTAATCCTCGTTCTCCAGGTAGGTTCGAATCCAGCGTTCATCGCTCAGAAGGCGAAGAAGCTCAAAGGGCGCGATGATCTCATGGGCTATGGTCCTTGGGAGGGCGAGATAGAGCCTTCTGAAGTGTTCCGATGACAGCATTACGCCTTGACCAGGGGGAAGGCTCGATGCAATCTGGGTAAAGGTGGCTGCGCCGCGTGCCTCCCGCTGGGTAGACTGACGGTCGGTGACGAGCTGCTCCAGTGTCTGGCGCGCGGTGACCGTCCTGTGGCCCACCTCCCATATGGAACCGGATTCGGGCCTCTGGGCATTCGTGGTGACGAGGTATGCGCCCAGCAC
>QMLW01000058.1 GCA_003646935.1 Deltaproteobacteria bacterium | reverse complement strand
TCATGGGATCCTATGGATATATGAAAAATTACCATGTCGAGAAATACTGGAGGGACTCAAAGGAAATCCAGCTCTGGCTGGGAGGGGCCCAGCTTGGGCGTCTGGATATAGCTCGAGGTTATTATGAGCTTTAGCATTGCTTGGAGCCTGAAAGTCTCTTCATAGAAGGTAACAAAGATGAAAGAGGAACAAGAAAAGCGAAAATATAGCAGATATCTTGATACATTAGATAAAGATATAATAGATGAATTACAGGACGATGGACGAAGAACGTATAGTAAGATTGCAAGCAAACTAAAAGTCTCGGAAGGAACTGTAAGAAAAAGGGTTAAAAAATTGATGGATATGGATGTTTTTAAGGTTGCTGGCTTGATTGATCCAGAAAAATATGGTGAGCACTTATTGGCTGTTGTAGGGGTTCAGTTAGGGAGTCATAACTTGCTCGAAAATGCGCAAAGATTTTCCAAACTCAATGGGGTCATATCAGTAGGAATTGTTACCGGCCGGTATGATTTAATCTGCCAGGTCCTCTTTGATAAGCCCGATGGCCTAATCAAATTCTTTACAGAGGAAGTTTCAAAAATTAAGGATGTAAAATCCACCGAAACCTTCATTATCTATAAGGCCTTTAACTGGAAAGTAAATTTAAATAAAAGGCCGAGGGTTAGAGAAAAAGGGAATTTATTGAAGTAGGTACGGAACTAGGAATTCTTGAAAAAGAATTAGATATCATGGAAGGCAGGAAATGCCTATGAACGGGAAAATGAAAGCCATAATAAAGGTCAAACCGGGAAAGGGAGCCGAGATATGCTGGATTCCCACCCCAAAAGTTGGTCCAAAAGAAGTCTTGGTGCAGGTAAAAGTCTCATCTATTTGCGGTTCAGACCTGCACATTTATGATTGGAACCAATGGGCCAGCAATAGGATAAAGACTCCGAGAGTATTTGGACATGAGTTTTCAGGAGAGGTGATCGAGGTGGGTGATGAGGTCAACTCAGTTCAGGTTGGCACATTCGTCTCAGCGGAAACCCATATTTCTTGCGGGCATTGCATTCAATGCAGAACAGGAAATGCTCATGTTTGTCGCAACTTCAAAATACTGGGGGTTGACGTAGACGGATGCTTTGCGGAGTATGTGGCTATCCCGGAAAATAATGTATGGAAGAATGACGATTCCCTTCCCTTAGAGCTGACTTCCTTGCAGGAACCCCTAGGAAATGCAACTTACACAGTTTTGAGCGATGAGATAGTCGGCAGGACCGTTTTGGCCTTGGGCTGTGGACCCATTGGAATTATGGCTATTGGGGTTGCCCGTGCCTGTGGGGCTTCAACAATTATCGGCGTTGACATAATAGATTACAGGTTAAATTTAGCAAAGAAAATGGGTGCTGATTTTGTCCTTAACGACAAAAAAGAAGATATTGTGGACAAAATTCTAAGCATAACAAACGAGGAAGGCGTTGATGTGCTTTTAGAGATGTCTGGAGTACCTTCGGCTATAAGGAAAGGGTTCAAGGTTTTGAGAAATGCCGGCAGGGCCTCTCTGCTGGGCATACCTGCTTTGCCAATGGAATTTGACCTGAGCAGCGATATCATATTCAAGGGAATCAAGGTTTATGGAATCACTGGCAGGAAGATGTTTGACACATGGTATCAGGTCAGCCGGCTATTAAAATCCCACAGACTTGACATTTCGCCTGTGATCACACATAGGCTAAAATTCGAGGAATTCGAGAAGGGATTTGAACTAATGAAATCAGGAAATTGCGGAAAGATCATACTCTCACAGGAGACGAAAAACTGACATCAAATGGAAAAAAGAAGATGGGGTTCATGAATATTCTTGTATCTAGAAAGGAGGTGATATATTTATTGATAGAAAGCGAGAGAAGTAATTAGTGGACGGTTAAACACTTAAGACTAATCATTTAAACAAGAAGGGGGAAATAAAATGAAAAAAACAATAATATTAACATTTTTGGTATCATTAATGGTTTTTTCTTTCATTTCGGCAGCGATGGCCTCAGCTGCTGCAAAGGGCAAGATCGTGATAGCCCAAGGGGCAGAAACCACAACCCTTGATCCCCATAAAGGCGGATCAGCAATATTCATCAATGCCTGCCTGACCATGTATGACCTTCTGATAAGAAGAACCTGGGAAGGCAAACAAAAATTGGCCCTGGCCACCTCTTATAAAAGCATAGACCCGGTCACCTGGGAATTCAAGCTGAGAAAGGGGGTTAAATTCCACAATGGAGATCCTCTCACCGCCAGGGATGTCAAATTCAGCTACGATAGAATGAGGGATCCAAAGACCAGAAACCCCTTTCGCGTCTTTTTCAGAGGGATAAAGGAGGTCCAGGTTATCGATGATTATACGGTCAGGGTGATTACAAAGAAACCAGACCCAGTGCTTCCCTCTCGAGCATCCTTTGCTGCCTTCATCGTTCCAGAAAGATATATCAGGGAACATGGAGATGAATACTTTGCCAAGCATCCAGTAGGATCAGGCCGTTACAGGTTCGTTAAGTGGGTGAAAAACGACTACGTCGAGCTTGAGGCCAACGATAATTACTGGGGTGATAGACCTGCTGCCATAAAGACGTTAATCTTCAAAGTGATACCCGAAACAGGATCGAGAATGGCAGCATTGCAGACAGGGGAGGTCGATATCGCGACCAACGTACCCCCCTTTATGATCCCTAAATTGAAGAAAGATCCCAAGATAGATGTTATATCCGGACCCAGCGGAAGGGTGATCTTTATCGGTTTCAACCTCCTTGATTCAGAGAAGGCTGGACCTCTGATGAAAAAAAAGGTTCGCCAGGCCCTAAACTATGCTGTAGACAAACAGAGCCTGATTAAACACGTCCTTATGGGAAGCGGAGAGCAGTTGGCAACACCACTGATTCCCGTGGCATTCGGATATGATCCCTCCATCGAACCTTATCCCTATGATCCGGACAAGGCCAAAAGTTTGCTGGCAGAGGCTGGCTACCCTAACGGATTTGAGACGGAATTTGCAACCGGGAGCGGAAGATACCTGATGGATAAGCAGATCGCCGAGGCCATCTCGGGTATGCTTGCAAAGGTGGGAATAAAGGCCAAGCTCAAGGTCTATGAGTGGGGTCAATATGAGAAGGTGAGAAAGGCACATGAGGTGGAACCGCTGTATTTGCTTGGATGGGGAAACACCATGTACGATGCAGATGGTACTCTCGTGCCCCTATTCATCTCCAAGAGTACGTATTCCAATTACTCAAATCCGGACCTGGATAAGATGCTCATGGAGGCAAGGTATCAAATGGACCCTGAGAAGCGGAAGAAACAATATGAAGAAATCCTCGAGTTGATCAAAGATGAAGCCCCATGGATATTTCTCTACCAGCAGGTAGATAATTACGGTGTGCGGGATACAGTTGCAAACTTCCGTCAGAGTGCGGGCAGTGAAAGAATGGATTGCGATAACCTTATACTTACCAAATAATTTACCTGAGGTTGTGCCGCAGTTCTTGATGGCTGCGGCACAGTTTTTTGATCTGTGCGGTTAGCTAGAACTTAGTTCGCTTCGCTCACGCGGCGCAAGCGCCTGCGCTGCACGCACAATTGGAGTATAGGCACTTTAGTTCACTTTAAGTACTTTAGGCACTTCATTTATGCAGCGCTATATCATAAAGAGGTTTTTTCAGTCCCTCATTGTCATCCTTGGAATCAGCGTTATTGTCTTCATCATTACCCATCTCACCGGTGACCCCACTGATCTTCTTTTGCCTCCGGAAGCCGGACCAGAGGAGAAAGAGCTACTCCGGAATCAGTTGGGATTGGATAGGCCCATTTATGTTCAGTATCTCGGATTTTTAAAAAACATAGCCCATGGCGATTTTGGACAATCCTTCAGGCATCAAACCTCCGCATTCTCCTTAATAATAGGGGCATTGCCGGCTACTATTGAATTAACTATAGCGGCAATGATCTTATCAATCGTTATTGCCCTTCCAGTTGGAATTATCTCTGCCATAAGGCCGCGATCCAACTATGACAGGCTAGGCATGACATTCGCCCTTTTGGGGCAGTCGATCCCGGTATACTGGGCTGGCCTGATGTTGATCCTTTTATTCGCAGTGACATTAGGATGGCTGCCTTCAACAGGAAGGGGAGGGATTAAGCATCTAATACTGCCGGCTATCACTTTAGGATTGTTTTCCACAGCAGCCATTGCCCGATTCACTCGCTCCAGCATGCTCGATGTCCTTGACACCGATTACGTCAGAACGGCAAGGATCAAAGGACTAACGGAGTATATCGTCGTTCTCAAACACGCCTTTAAAAATGCATCCATTCCGGTACTCACCATGACCTCCTTGCAGTTTGGCAGAATGCTCAGCGGGGCGGTTATTACAGAGACGATCTTTAGCTGGCCGGGAGTTGGCAGGATGGCAGTGCAGGCCATATACAACAGGGATTTCCCAGTGGTTCAGACTGCCGTGTTTGTGACTTCGGTGATTTTTGTGGGCATAAATTTCCTGGTAGATATTATCTATACGTATTTGGATCCAAGGATTAAGTATAAATAGCAGGGGCTTAGCCTTGCCTCAATTAAGTAAAATATGGGCCCATATGAAAAATGCCCCTTTGGGAGGATTGGCCATCCTTTTCATGCTAGTCATGGGGGCTCTTTTCTCAGAATTTATAGCCCCCCACAGCCCAGTCGATCAGGATATCATCCAGGCCTTGAGACCACCCTTCTGGTTTGAAGGTGGAACCTGGGATCATTTCCTGGGAACGGATGAGCTGGGGAGGGACATCCTGAGCAGAATTATCTTTGGGGCCAGGATATCACTGGTAGTTGGGTTTATGGCTGTGGCCATATCAGGCTTCATAGGGACATGCCTTGGGCTCATCTCCGGATATTTTGGCGGCAGGATGGATTCAGTAATCATGAGATTGGTCGATATTCAACTTTCAATGCCATATATCCTTATTGCCTTAGCGCTCATCGGGGCGCTGGGCCCTAGCCTGAGAAACATCATCATCGTCATCGGAATAACCTCCTGGGTCGATTATGCAAGGGTTGTCAGGGGAGAAGTGTTGAGCATTAAAGAGAATGAATTCGTCGACCTGGCGAGGATAGCTGGATGCAGCACTTACAGGATCCTCCTGAAACATATCTTCCCCAGTGTCGTAAATTCCTTGATCGTTTTGGGCACCCTGATGCTTGGGCGAATCATTATCTTCGAGGCTGCTTTAAGTTTCCTGGGCCTTGGGGTACAGCCGCCAACACCCTCCTGGGGGATAATGCTGGCAGACGGCAGACAATATCTTACCTATGCGTGGTGGCTGGCAACCTTCCCAGGTTTTGCGATTATGCTGGTCGTATTGGGCACCAACCTTGTGGGTGATTGGCTCAGGGATATGTTGGACCCGAGACAACGCGCCGCGGTCAGAGGCAAGAGATAATGAACGGAAACGAAAAGGTATTGGATGTAAGGAATCTAAAGACCCATTTCTTTACGAACTTAGGGGTGGTAAAAGCTGTCGATGGGGTGAGCTTCTATTTGAGAAAGGGCCAGGCACTCGGGATCGTGGGTGAATCAGGTAGCGGAAAGAGTGTAACCTCGCTTTCCATATTGCAACTGGTGCCCAAACCAGCAGGGCGGATCGTGGAGGGGGAGATATGGTATGGAGAAGAAGACCTGGTTAAAAAATCCCAAAAGGAAATGAGACAGTATAGAGGGAAGAAATTGTTCATGATTTCCCAGGATCCCATGACCTCATTGAATCCGGTTTTCAAGATTGGAAACCAGATTGCAGAGGCCATCAGAAGACGTCAAAACTTGACAGGAGATGATTTAACGGAAAAGATCATCGAAATGCTTAAGCTCGTGCACATTCGGGAGCCAGAAACCCGTATCAATTCTTATCCACATCAATTTAGCGGTGGAATGAAGCAGCGGGCTATGATCTCCATGGCCCTGGCCTGTCAGCCGGAGATCCTAATTGCCGATGAACCAACAACAGCCCTGGACGTTACTATCCAGGCCCAGATCTTGAAGTTGATGATGGAGATACGCCAGCACTACAATACCTCTATTATCCTGATCACCCATGACCTGGGGGTCATTGCCAAATTTTGTGATTATGTGCTGGTCATGTATGCAGGGAAAATCGTCGAAAGGGCAGATGTTAAGACATTGTTTAAGGGAAACAGACACCCTTATACCAGAGGACTAATCAATTCTCTTCCCCACCTTGGCAAGAAACAGCAAAGGCTTGCCAGTATAAAGGGTCAGCCCCCGGATCTCCTCAACCTACCTAAGGGATGTCCGTTTGAGCCGCGATGCGACTATTCTGTTGAAAGATGCTCCTGTGACTATCCACCAATAGAGCCAGTAGATAAAGAACATTTTATCTCCTGCTGGAGGTGGAGAGAAATATGAATGGGGAAGCAATCCTAGAGATCAAGGATCTCAAGAAATATTTTACGATTGGGAAGCAGGGCATCCTTTCCAGGAAGCCAAGGATAGTCAAGGCCTTAGATGGAATAACATTTTCCCTCAACAAGGGAAAGACCTTTGGTCTGGTAGGGGAGTCGGGCTGCGGGAAATCGACTGCCGGTAGATCCATTCTTAGATTGCATAAGATTACTGATGGTGAGATTATCTTTCAGGGACAAAACATCGATGCCTTTACGGGAATGGAGAAGATGCAATACTGTCGGGATGTACAGGCAGTTTTCCAAGATCCCTATGCCTCCTTGAATCCAAGGATGAGGGTCGGCGAGATAATAGAAGAGCCTATGCTGGTTCATGGAATTTCGCGCTCCCGTGGCAGGAGGGAGCGGGTAGCCGAGCTCCTTGAGGTTGTTGGATTGAGTGCTGATCACATCAGCCGATTCCCCCATGAATTCAGTGGTGGGCAGAGACAGAGGATTGGTATTGCCAGAGCCCTGTCCCTCAATCCAAAGCTGGTGATTCTGGATGAGCCTGTCTCTGCCTTGGATGTCTCTATCAGAGCTCAAATACTGAATTTACTTATGGATTTGCAGCAGGAATTTGGCCTTACCTACCTTTTTATATCTCACGACCTCTCGGTGGTTGAGCATATTAGCGATGTGGTTTCAGTGATGTATCTGGGGAAAATCCTCGAAATGGCAACCTGCGAGATGATCTTCAATCATCCCCTTCATCCTTATACACAGGCCCTTCTGTCGGCCATTCCTGTACCGGACCCAGAGTTTTCCCGGCAAGCCATCATTCTGGAGGGGGATGTTGCTGATCTCCTTGGTTTGGAAAAGGGGTGCCTATTCCGAAACAGATGTTTTAATGCCACTGATGCTTGCAGTGAAAGGGAACCGGAATTAGTCGAGGTGGAACCGAATCATCAAGTTGCCTGCCTTAAAATTACATAGGTCAGATAGTAGGGCATAATGAACATACGCAATAATATTTTGAAATTTCGGATTTAGAGTTTAGTTAGTATTTATGAGTCCACAAGCTATTAAGTAAATAAGAAATCACTCAAAAGGATTTGTGATTGATGGAGAGAATGACACCCCAACTTTTACAGATGGCCTTTGATCTTGAGAATCGGCTCATTCAATGGAGACGGGATTTTCATATGTATCCTGAGCTGGGATTTAGAGAATTCAGGACATCCAAAAGGATTCTGGAGGAACTCACACGTTTGAACATTCAGGCTGCCCCGGGGATCGGAGGCACGGGGGTTGTAGGACTTATCAGAGGAGAAAAAAAGGGAAAGACCATTGCCCTAAGGGCGGATATGGATGCCCTTCCCATCACCGAGGAGAATGAGGTCCCTTATAGATCCAGGAATTCAGGAGTCATGCATGCATGCGGTCATGATGCACATATGAGTATATTATTGGGTGCAGCAGCTATTTTAGCCAGGTTAAGGCAATCTTTACGGGGAACCATAAAACTCATTTTTCAACCCGGAGAGGAGATTCCAGAGGGTGGAGCCTCAACTCTCATTTGCCAGGGTGTCTTAAAAAACCCCGCGGTACATGCCATAGTTGGGCTTCATCTTCTTCCAAGATTTCCATCAGGAATGGTAGCAATAAAAGAGGGCGTGATAACAGCTGCAACAGACCAGATTGAGATATGCATCACCGGTAAGAGCGGTCATGCTGCCAGACCTTATGAAGCGGTCGATTCCATTGTCATAGCATCACAGGTCATCAGCTCGATCCAGGCGATAGTCACAAGGGAAACCGATGCCCTCGACCCAAAGGTCGTCAGCATCGGGCGGATTTGGGGGGGAGAAGCACATAATGTGATTGCAAAAGAGGTGACAATGTCCGGAACAATAAGAACGTTTTCAAAGGAAACCAGGCGCAGAGTTCAAAGGCTGATTAAAAAGAGGTGCGAAT
>QMLW01000057.1 GCA_003646935.1 Deltaproteobacteria bacterium | reverse complement strand
GACTAGATCCCCGTGAGACCGCGCCTCCTCAATGGCTTTGATGTTCTTGGGCCGCTCAACGGTGAGGATATTCTGTAATTCCCGCCGGAGCTTTTCCAGGCCATCTCTTGTGATAGGAAACTTTTCTATCATTATTGATTCCCTCGCGCCTCGTTTCACACGGGGCAAAGAGCCCCGTGTGAAACGATGAGGCGGATTGTTGCCTGTTATTGCTCAAGCCTTTTCTTTACCTCGTAGGGATCAACATCGGATGTCATCCAGCCGGTGAGTTTTTCGGCACCTCCTCCCTCGGTGCACCTGGCAATAAAGAACGAGCGGGAGCCCTGCCGTTTATTGGGGCCAAAGCTCATCTTGGGGCCAATGCCCTGAAAGTCCTTGATCGATTCCATGGCCTTAATGAAGGTATCCACGGTCAAGTCCCTCCCACACCTCTTGAAGGCCTCCACCATCGGCTCGATAAAGAGGATGCCGGCATAGTAGAAGATTCCCCACCGCTCCTTGGGCTCAAGCCTTTTCTGCGCCTCGTGGTACTTGACCATTAAGGGGTGGGGGGAGTCGAGCAGCTCTCCAAAGGTGGCGAACACCACGTCCTTAAACAATCCCTTGCTTATCTTGTACATGGGCTGGTAATCGCTCAGGGTGCTCGTGGTCATCCACAGGGGCTTAAATCCCAGTTTCATGGCCGTGCCGAGCATAATGGCACCGTGCTTGGGAAGCACCCACATAATAACCACATCGGGCTTGGCGGCCTTAAGTTTCATGCAGTGAGAGCTGAGATCGGTGTCGAGGGGTTCCGCGGAAACCGTAGCAGCGAATTCCATACCCCTTCTCTCCAGGGCTATCTGTGCACCGATGAGCCCAACCTTGCCGTAGTCGTCGTTTTGATAGAAGAAGGCGATTTTCTTCTTCCCCAGCTTGTCGATGGCGTAATTGACCAGGAGAAATGCCTCATCACAGTAGAGCGGGTAGGTCCCAAACAGGTACGGGGCTTCCTCAGGAGGATAGCACCAGTGAACGGAACCTGCTGCGGGCCCTATCCATGGTACTCTATTTTTCTCCAGGTAGTCTCGCACCGCCATGCCGGTAGCCGTTCCCACGCCCGACGCGAATGCAAAGACCTCCTTATCCTCTACCAACTCCTTTGCAATGGCCTTTGTTTTTGGCGGTTGGTAGGCGTCATCCCTTATGAAGTACTTTATCTTCCTGCCGTGGATTCCGCCTTCCTCATTGATGAGCTTGAAGTAAAGTCCCGATCCTCGCGCAACAGCGCCCCAGAGGGCAGCTGGTCCAGTCTGGGGGCCCCATTGACCGATCCGGATCTCCGTATCGGTAACGCCCCTCACCGCCCATGCAGGCTCGATGATAACAAAAGACAGGATCATCGCGCAGGCCAATACGACTGCCAAGTTGTTTTTTTTCATGCTCTCCCTCCTTTTTACATTTCTTGTTGTAGTTGAGTACTGGTAACGTTGCCTATCCTCACTAGTAAAGTGTAATCATGGCGTGTTGGGATTAAGGGATAGCGGATTATTCTCTTGTTCACCCATCTATTGCTTTGTGCTATACATCGCCTCAATCAGATCACCGAACTGCTCATTGATGGCCTTTCGTTTGACCTTCATGGTCGGTGTTACCTCGCCGTCTTCCTCATAGAGCTTCTTGGGGATGATCGTGAATTTCTTTACCTGCTCAACCCGTGACAATCCGCTGTTGACGTTATCAACCTCTTTACTTATCAGCTTAAAAATCTCAGGGCTCTGAGTCAAGTCTTTATAGGTTGAGAACTGAATCTTGTTATCCTGAGCGTACTTGACCACATTATCCTCGTCGATCATGACGAGGGCGGTGATATATTTCCTTTTGTCACCTATAATGACTGCATCGTTTATGTAGGAGCTGAGCTTCAACTGGTTCTCTATATACTGGGGGGTGATGTTCTTTCCGCCCGCAGTCACGATGATGTCCTTTTTTCGGTCCGTTATTTTGAGGTAGCCATCCTCGTCCAACTCGCCGACATCACCGGAGTGAAGCCATCCGTCTTTTAAGGTCTCTGCAGTGGCCTCGGGATTTTTATAGTATCCCTTGAACACACCTGGTGATCTCACCAGTATCTCTCCATCATCTGCTATTTGCACCTCTACACCAGGGAGAGGAGGCCCGACGGTTCCAAGCTTTAGCCTCACGAGCTTGCTCACGGATGTAGGCCCTGTAACCTCGGTCTGGCCATAGACCTCAATGAGATTGACCCCAATGGACTGGAAAAAATGGATCACATCCGACGATATAGGAGCAGCGGTTGTAATGGCCATCTTCATGCGGTCAAATCCCAATCTTTGTTTTAGTTTTCTAAAGACCGCTAGGTGAGAAAGCCGATATAAAACCTCCAGGTAGAACGGAACAGGCTCGAGCTTCATCTTCAATGAGGTCCGTTTCTGCCCAATCTTAAGAGCCGTGAAGAAAGCAAGTCTCTTAAACCGGGTGGCGTCGGACATCCTGATATAGATAGCAGAAAGATATTTTTCCCAGATTCGAGGGACGGCATATCCTATTGTCGGAGAGATCTCCTTCATATTATCCGTAACGGTGTCTACGTTCTCAATAAAGTTTACAATGGTACCATGGGTGACGTGGAAGATTACCGAAAAGAGCCTCTCGAAGATATGGCATAGGGGAAGATACGATAATACCTCACTTTTCTCCTCCACTGGAATGACTTCCTGCACCGCTTCTCCCATCCATGTGATATTTCCATGTGTCAACATTGCGCCCTTTGGGGGGCCTGTAGTGCCTGATGTATAGATGAGAAATGCGAGATCCTCAGGCGCGATCTTATTCGAACGGTTCTCAAGGAGCGCGGGCTGCTCCTCAATGGCCTTCCTTCCAATCTCCAGGAGTTCTTCATACGTCATGACCATGGGATCCTTGAAATCTTTGAGGCCCTCCAGATCCCACACGATTACTTTTCCGAGATGCGGGACGTTGTCTCGAAACTTGAACCACTTATCGAGCTGTTCTTCATTCTCCACAAATAAGAATTTCGACTCTGAGTTCTGAACGACATACTCCGCCTGAGGCCAGGCATTGGTTGCATAGATGCCGACTGAGACTCCGCCTGCACATTGCACGCCCATATCTACAATCACCCATTCAGGGCAATTGTCACCTATGATGGATACGCATTCTCCCTTCTCTAACCCCATTGTTATAAGGGCGGAGCCCAGGTACTGAACCAGCCTATCGTACTCATTCCAGGAGATATCGTGCCACAGGCCGTATTCCTTCTTCCGCATTGCTACACGGTCACCATATTTATGGACCGCAGCTTTAAATACCTGTGGGAGCGTTTTCAATGTCATTACAGAAGTTATTCTCCTATTAAATCGCGGAGCGATTTTATCTCCATCTTTTCTTTCTCTTCCACCTCTGATAGCCCTTGGCAGACTCCGTCTGTTTTATGCCGAGGTAGAACTCCTTTACATCTTCATCTTCCAAGAGCTCTTCTGCTCTTCCCTTCATGACGAAGCGTCCGTTTTCCAAGATCAGCCCGAAGTGGGCTATCTTTAAGGCCATACGGGCGTTTTGCTCCACTAAGAGTATGGTAATGCCCTCCGAGTTTATCATCTTAATGATGTCAAATATCTCCTTTACCATGAGCGGCGAGAGCCCGAGGGACGGCTCATCCAAGAACAGGAGCCTGGGCTTGTTCATCAAGGCCCTGCCTATTGCCAGCATCTGTTGCTCTCCTCCAGAGAGGGTTCCGGCGAGCTGGTCCTCCCGTTCCTCGAGCACTGAGAAGTAGTCATAGATTCTCCTGAAGTCCTCCCTGATCCCGGCCCTATCGCGTCTGCGGTAGGCACCCATGAGGAGGTTCTCCCTGGTCGTGAGCTCCTCGAAGACCTCGCGGCCCTCGGGCACGTATGAGATACCCAAGCGAACGATATCCTCGGGATCCTTTCTGTCGATGCGCTTTCCCATAAACTCGATGGTGCCCTTGTCGGGCTGATCATCGATTAAGCCCATTACGGTCTTGAGTATGGTTGATTTGCCTGCACCGTTGTTGCCCAGGATAGTCGTGTTCGTGCCCTCATCAAGGGCGAGAGAAACGCCCTTGAGCGCATAGATGAGCCTGTAGAAGGTCTCAATGTTTTTGATCTCAAGAAGCGGCATTGGTCAATTCGTCTTCTCCTAGATAGGCCTGAAGAACCTCGGGATTGTTCTGTATCTCTTCCGGGGCTCCCTCGCCGATGGGTTTGCCGAAGTTAATAGCAAGAATCCTGTCCGAGATATCCATCACCATCCTCATATCGTGTTCTATCAACAAGATAGTCACCCCTAATTCATCCTGTATATCCTTGATCCAGAAGATGAGGTCCTGTTTTTCCTCCGTGTTCATGCCGGCGGAGGGTTCATCCAAGAGCAAAAGCTCGGGCTCAAGGGCAAGGGCCCGGCCCAGCTCTATGAGCTTTTGGGTGCCATAGGGAAGGCTACCCACGAACTGATTCCTGGCGTACTGGAGGTCCAGTAGATCGATGATGTGCTCCACGCGTTCTCTATGCTTTATCTCCTCAAGGGCCGCTCTTGATTTTCTTCGAAAGAAGGTGGCACCGCTCAGGATTCCGGTTTTCATATGCAGGTGTCTGCCCAGCATGAGATTCTCCATGGTCGTCATTCGGGAGAAGAGCTCGATATTCTGGAAGGTGCGGGCGATACCCTTCATGGCAACCTTATGGGGCTTGATCCCCGTGATATCTTCACCCTTGAACAGCACCCTTCCGCTATCAGGATTGTAGAGACCGTTTATGCAGTTGAAAATAGTGGTTTTCCCGGCACCGTTCGGCCCGATGATAGAGAAAATGGTCTCCTTTTTTACCGTGAAGTTCACGTTATCGACCGCCCGAAGCCCGCCGAAGCTTATAAAGAGATTTTCAACTCTGAAAAGATCTTCATTCATGGATGGTATTCACTGCACTGATTGTAATCAACGATATCAAATCCCATACGCGACAAATGTAATAAACTCCGAACACCAATCAAACCCTTCGCACGTAGTGTTTGGCAAAGAGACCGCTGGGCTTAAAACAAAGGACGAGGACTATTATCAAAAAGGCCACGATTGATTTAAACTGCAGGGAGATGTATCCCCCGAAGAGCGTCTCGATGATCCCGAGAATATAGCCTCCGAGAGCGGAGCCAACCAGTGTGGTCATACCCCCTAACACGGCAGAGGCAAAACCCTTGAGCAGGGGATCCAGCATCAGGTTTGGGTCCAAGGTTGCGATGGGGGCAAGCATCATGCCGGCCACCGCCCCAATAAGGGAACTCATGCCCCAGGTGATGGACAGTATCCTGTTGGCCCTGATGCCGTTTATCCTGGCTGCCAGCATATTCTGTTGAGTGGCCTTCATAGCGATTCCCACCTTGGTGTATCTGAAAAAAAGAAAGAGGATAAACATCAAGAAGAGGGTGACCAGAAGCGTGACGATATTCAGATAGCTGACCACAGCGGGGCCAAGGTTGACTATGTCGAAGTCCGATACGGGAAAGGGGAAGCTTTGCTGTTCGGCACCCCACTTCCAGCTCGCGACGCCATAGATCATCATCTCAAACCCCAGGGTAATAAGGATGAGGCTCAACACATTCGGGTCCTTTGCCCGTCTCAAGAACACGAACTCTAAAAATACTCCTAGAACAACGGCGAATACCAAAGCCCCGGCGAAGGAAATGACGAATGGCTGCCCAAAGGAGGCCAGGAGCATGAATGCTACAAAGGTGGAAAGCATGGCCATCTCCCCCTGGGCGAAGTTCGGTACCTCAGAGGTCTTGTAGATGATGACCATTGCGAGCGCCACTAGGGCATAGATACTGCCTATGGAAATACCGCTTACGATGAGCTGGAGAAACATGATGTAAACTGCCTAACGTGTCTAAAGTTACACGTGCCTAAAATATGAATTGATATTTCGTTTCACAACCGATTGGAGTAATGGAGGCTTATAAAATAGAGACGCCTTTTCCCATTCCTCCAATACTCCAATACTCCAATACTCCATTGCTCCTATACCTAAAACGGCCAGGCCTTCCAGTATATCTTCGTGCGTATCCAGAATCCATAGAGGCCCAGGGGCTCGAATACCACGATTAAAACGATGATAAGCCCAAGGATGATGCTGGATACGTTGTGAATCCCGGTAACGCTCATCCATCTCTCTGAGATGGTCATGAGAATATCCCCTATGTAGGTTAGATCCTGGACCTTATCCAACATGAGGATTAACCAGGTCATCACCATCCCGCCCATGATCGAGCCGAAGATTGTTCCGACTCCTCCTACAATGACAAACGCTAAGAAATAGATTGAGAGGATGAAGTTAAAGCTGCTGGGGTTTATAAAGCCCAGCATAAAGGCCATCAATCCCCCGGCAATCCCCGCGTAGAATGCGCTGATGGCAAATGCCAGGGTCTTGTAATAGGTAAGATTAACGCCCATGGTCTGGGCGGCGATGTCGGAGTCTCGTATAGCGATAAAGGCCCTGCCGATCTTCGTTTTCATGAGATTCCTGGCAGCCCAGGTGAGTAGAAGGGTGATGGTAACGATTATGAAGTAAAGGCCCCTATCCGTGGTAATCGGATAAAAGCCGAAGAGCTTGAGGGGAGGGGCCTGAATGCCCATCCGTCCGCCGAAGAGCTCCCATCGGCCTATTACCTGGGTGATGGCCATGCCAAAACCGAGGGTAGCTATGGCAAGGTAGGGGCCTTCTAGCCGCAGTGCTGGGAGGCCGAGGATGAACCCGAACAGGGCGGCTAGTATCCCGCTGATGACGAGGGCCACGAGAAAGGGAAAGGAAAGCTTGCCCATTAGAAGAACGGTGAAGAACGCCCCTATGGCGAAGAATCCAGCGTGGCCGAGGGATATCTGACCGGTGTAACCCACCAGGATATTCAATCCCACGGTAACGAGCACGTTGATGGCCATGTAATTGGCCATATAGATGTAGTAGTTCGATGCAACAAAGGGGAAGGTGATAAGGGCAGCGATGAGCATCAAGAACCAGAACCATAGCACCTTGCTGTCGAGAAGTTGTATGTCCTCGTAGTAATCCCTCTTTATGTCCATTTCCTGGTCCTGATTTTTCTCACCTCGATACGCGCTCCTCTCATTAAAAAGCAAGACCATTGCGGCCTTGACGCTGGCAGGGCCAGCGGATTTCATTTGAGTTGAACCATATATGACTTTCGATGACTTTTCAAGTGCAATCTCCTCTTTTCTCTTGACATATTAGAGTTTGTCGGGTTTGTTGTGTTTGCTGAGTTCATAGGGTTTTACTTTACGGTGGACAGATAAAAAAATATACATGAGAGATTGAAGGATTGCTGATTGAACATCTCGGAAAAATTCTCTCAAAACCCATTTTTCCATCACTCCAGTATTCCAACATTCCGATTGGGGCTAAGCTCCTAGTTTCTGTGTTTTGGAAATTAGACATTCATTCCGGTGAACCGCCCGAAGGGAGTCAGTAAAAGGCAGAATTGAACAGGATGGGCAAACTCAAGAAACACAAGAAACTTGTAAACATGATTGACGATCTTGACAAGAGAATCATACGTCATCTCCAGGGAGATTTACCGCTCACGCCCACCCCCTTTTCCCAGATAGCGAGCAAGGTGGGCATAGACGAGGAAGAATTGCTGGAGAGGATACGGGGGCTTAAACTACGAGGCGTGCTCAGACGATTCGGTGCCACCTTAAATCACTTGCAAGCTGGGCTTACGGCAAATGCAATGGTTGCATGGTGTGTACCCGAGGATCGAGTAGATGAGGTTGGTCCTCTCATGGCGAGCGTTCGGGAGGTCAGCCATTGTTACGAGCGAACGCCTACTAGGGAATGGAAATACAATCTCTTTACCATGGTGCATGGCAAAAGCAGAAAGGACTGCCGGGACATCGCGGAAAGAATTTCACAGATGACCGGCATGAATGACTATATCCTGCTTTTCACCCTCAAGGAGTTTAAAAAAACGAGCCCAGAGTATTTTTAGGCGAGGCGATATGAAAAAGAGATCCAAGGAGTTGTTGCTGGAGGCGCGGCGGGTAATCCCCGGTGGCGTTAACAGCCCAGTGAGAGCCGGACGAGCCGTAGGCATCGATCCGCCCTTTATACAGAGAGCCGATGGCTGCTTTTTGTGGGATGTGGAGGGGAAGCGGTATATCGATTACGTTGGTTCCTGGGGACCGATGATCCTAGGTCACAGGCCTCCCGAGGTAATTCAAGCGATCAACGACGCCTTAGAGAACGGAACAAGCTATGGCGCCTCTACTGAACTGGAGGTTTTTTTGGCCACCATGATCGTGGAAGCCGTGCCCTCAGTAGAGATGGTGAGGATGGTCAACTCCGGCACAGAGGCGGCTATGAGTGCCATTCGACTGGCGCGAG
>QMLW01000056.1 GCA_003646935.1 Deltaproteobacteria bacterium | reverse complement strand
GGAATAATGCCTGCCTGTCGGCAGACAGGGGTTCTTAAGAAAATGGGGCAGTGGTTTATTGGTAAGATTTCTCTTGACAGGGGAGTTAATAAATGGATCATTGCTTTTAAAACCAACACTCCAATATTCCACCATTCCATTATTCCATGTGTGAGACAATATGGAATAGTCTCAAAAAAACCTTTTTAATTTCAATAAGTTGTAGAATTTCCGAGACGTATTCAATTAATCTGAAAAGCGAGTAGGAACATGCACAAGTTACTTGAGGATTCACCGGGCAAGGAGATGCTCCTTCTGGGCAACGAGGCGATTGCCAGAGGTGCGATTGAAGCAGGTATCGGACTTGCGAGCTGTTATCCTGGTACGCCGTCATCGGAGATTCCCGACACCTTTTTCACCCTTTATCAGGAGGCTGGATTCTACTTTGAGTATTCCACCAACGAGAAGGTGGCGCTCGAGGTGGCCGCAGGTGCTGCTGTCTCAGGCGTGCGAAGCATCGTCACCATGAAGCATGTGGGGATGAATGTCGCCTCAGATGCACTTATGACCATGGCCTACCTCGGCGTGAATGCGGGTATGGTGGTGATCAATGCCGATGATCCCTATCTGTTCTCGAGCCAGAATGAGCAGGATAACCGGTACTATGCACGCTTGTCGGGGCTGCCCATGATAGAGCCTGTAAATGCTCAGGAGATGAAGGATATGACCATAGCAGCCTTTGATATCTCAGAGCAGTTGAAGCTGCCCGTTATCCTGCGGACCACCACAAGGCTCAATCACCTGAGGGGTGCTGTGAAGTTCGGTCCGAAACGGGAGATAAAGGCCAAGGGTTTCTTCAAAAAGGATCCCTTTCACTATGTGGCGATCCCTGCTGTTTCGAGGAAATTGCACAAGCTACTTCTGGAGAAATATAATCAGGCATGGGAGCTCTCGGAGGACTCGGAATATAACCAGATTATCGGCAACGGTCCATGGGGCATCGTGACCAATGGCGTGAGCATGAACTATGTTCAGGATGCGGTGAAGGACTTGGGCATCGGGGAGAAGGTGACGATTCTAAGGCTTGGATTTTCACATCCCATGCCCGAGAGGATGATCGAGAAATTCCTCAGCAGCGTGGAAAACGTGTTGGTCGTTGAAGAACTTGAACCGGTGATGGAAAACGAAATCAGGTCGATTGCCCAGTCAGAGGGGATAGGGATCCCCATCAAGGGCAAGGGAGATGGCCTTTTCCCGAGACTATACGAGTACGATCCGGGGATGGTCCGGAAAACAATTGCCTCCTATTTCGGTGTCTCCGATGCCACCCCTGTGATGGTGGATATGAGCGAGGTTCCCGAGCTCCCCGGACGGCCTCCCAACCTCTGCGCCGGTTGTCCCCACAGGGCTATGTACTATGCGATAAAACAGGTGTACGGCCCCGAGGCTATTTATCCCTCTGATATCGGGTGTTATACGTTAGGTGTGCTTCCGCCGTTGTCTATGGCCGATATCGTGATATGCATGGGCGGCTCAGTAGGGTCTTCATGCGGCTTCACAGCGGCAACGGATCAGAAGGTCGTTGCTTTTATCGGAGATTCGACCTTTTTTCATGCAGGTATTCCCGCCCTGGTCAACGCCGTTCATAACAACCATGACTTCACATTGGTGATCCTCGACAATGGAACAACCGCCATGACGGGGCACCAACCCCATCCTGGCGTGGATACTACTCCCATGGGTGTAGACACCAAAACGCTTTCCATTGAGTCTTTGGTGCGAGGTCTCGGCGTTGAGCACGTAGAGGTGGTGAACCCTCTTCAAGTGAAGAAGGCAATCGCTGCAGCACGGGCAGCAAAGGAATTTGAGGGAATCTCGGTGATCATATCAAAGGAGCTCTGCCCCTTGTTCGCGAGGGCAATCAAGAAGGCAAAAAAGGCAAGGCCCTTTTACGTCAATCAGGATAAATGCAAGAAACATATGGACTGTATCAATCTTTTGGCATGTCCAGCCATGTATATCGAAAATGGCCGGACCATGATAGACGAGAGCCTTTGCATTGGCTGCACCGTGTGCGCACAGATCTGCCCCGAGAATGCCATCACGCCATTGAAAAAGTAAGGAGAGGTTGGCTATGGAAACAAAACGGATAGTCTTTGTCGGCGTCGGCGGTCAGGGAAATATCCTCGCATCCCGACTTGTTGGAGAGGCTTGTGTGGCAGCGGGGATCCCAGCGGTGGTCAGTGAGATTCATGGAATGGCCCAGAGGGGTGGTATTGTGGAGACGGATGTGGTGGTAGGGGATGCAACGAGCCCGATCGTATCAAGTGGTGAGGCCGATGGTTTGATAGGCTTTGAGCCGTCGGAGACTTTGAGGGCGTTGAACAAATGCAATGAGAACACGGTAGTCATCACCAATGTGCAGCCACTTCCTCCCTTTACCGTAGCGATTGGCCAGGGGTCATATCCCGATATCGATGAGGCCCTTGATTTGATTAGGGCAAGGGTTCGTTCCCTCATAAGCCTGGATGGTAATGAGCTCGCGGAGAAGGCGGGAAATCCGCTATCCCTCAATATGGTCATGCTCGGTGCATTGGTCGGGAGCAAGGTTATTCCATTGGATGAAGGCGCACTCAAGGAAACGATTGCTAAGTCCACGAAACAGGCATTCCTGGAATCAAACCTCAAGGCCTTTGATTTCGGCGTTTCAGCCTCACGAGTTGGATGATCAGGCTGGTGCGTTCCCTTTTCTCGGGGCCTTCGTGGTAATGGGGAAGGATCTTCTTGATATTGACGGTATATTAGTCGATCCGGACATTGCGGGAGTTAAATTCGTTTGTGATCTGACTCAGTGCAAGGGTGCGTGCTGCACCATAACGAGCGAGCTGAGCGCAGTGCTGTCAGAGGCTGAAATAGGCCAAATCGAGAAAGCCCTGCCAATCGTCAAGCAATATCTACCCCGAGACCATATCCGTGAGATAGACGAGAAGGGATTTTGGGAGACAAAGGGAGGAGTTTACAGGACGCGATGCCTAAATAGACGTGATTGCGTATTCGTATACTATGATGGAGATATCGCTAAGTGTGCAATTGAAAGGGCATATCGTGAGGGTATAATCGATTTCCTTAAACCCCTCTCCTGCCATCTGTTTCCCATTACGATCTCGGGCTTTCAAGGGCCGGTTTTACGTTTTGAGCGATATCACGAATGTAAATCGGCAATGGCAAGGGGTATAGAGCGGAATATACTCCTTGTTGATTTTTGCCAACATGCCTTACAGAGGGCATTTGGCGAGGAGTGGCTTGGAAAAATGAGGAAGGCATTGAACAGTTGATCCAGGTTTCCCTTCCTTGTCATCGCTTGGGCTGAGCGTTCTCCGAGGGGCAGGATGAGACTGGTTTCGTCTTCGGTAATCAAGACTTCAGCTCAGCGGTCATCCTCACCTTTACATGTCCCCAGCCGCCGCAGTGAGGGCCGGTATCAAAACATCCCGTGGTATTGAACATCACCTCATTGGGATCTCGCCCGTTCATGAGGTTTTCAAAAAAGGCATTGATCAAAACGGTCATGTTAGGCATCAAGAAGGCGCAGACGCGATCGGGATTTTCTTTCGTAAGGAGATTTCCCGAATTATCGAAGATAAGTTTCTGCCCAACCACGTGCCCTGAATGGCATCCGACAGAGTCAATCACCTCGGCAACCAATCGATATCGCGATGCCTCAATAGCGTTTTGAAATAGCCGTTGGAACTTGGGATTCTTCTCGATAACGGACCAATCCTCATCCTCTAGGTTCAATCTCCTCCGGATTATTTCGGCGATCTGTTGCTTGTCCATACCTCCCTCTTATGGGAATCACAGGTTAAGGAGTTTGAGCTGGGTATCATCGGAGCCCTTTTTCGTTCTATTAGCTGCTGCCTCCGGCCGTGGGGAAATATCTGCTTTTTCCTTCTGAAGCCAGCTCGTTCGCTCTCCTAGGAATTCAATGATGGCCCTGCGATAATGGGCATCGATCTCCTTTACGGTTGGTTTTCTGCCCAGATCATGCATGTAGCAGCGGATGATTCTCTTGATGGCGAGCTTCAGCTCTACGATGCTGAAGTCCTTTACTAGGTCTTTCGTCACAGTGCGGTTTCTCTGCGGTTTTCTTGTTTTATAATCTTCCCAACGGAGATGTATCTAAACCACAGTGGAGATGGTACGCGATTTTCGTCTTAGTTAAAAAGATAAAAACGCAAATGTCAAACACAAAATTACAAAATATAGTAAATTTTTGCTATTTTCTTACAATATGTAGTATTTCTATCCTTTGAAAGGTGCTTTTTAGTGCTCGTTGCAGGGTAGTTGATTATTATTAGCTAAGGGAAGGTTTGACAAAAAGAAGAAGCATGGTCTGCATTTTCGGAGAAATCGGTGCAAAAAAGGATCTTCTTATATCTTGTATGGCTCATTATTTTTTCTCACATAGCCCCAATCTCGTAGATGAAACCAGTGCTTCGATTCAGGGGGTACATGAAAGAAACTATTCTTTGAGAACGGAGGTGTTTTACAATAATTATGAAGGGAAACACTGGATGTCTGGTAAATCACAGCATTTTTGGGGTTGATATTTGCCATTTGTCATGATATATTGCCAAAAAATGGAGATTTGCTATGGAGACAACATTAGACAAGTTCGGTCGGATTGTTATACCGAAGCGTTTTCGTGATGATTTAGGCCTAAAAGCCGGTGCGGTGTTGCAGATAGAACAAGCTGATCAAAGAATTCTTATAGAGCCAGTAGGTGAAGGACCACACGTGGTGGTCAAAAATGGCGTATTGGTATTTTCAGGCACTGCCACAGGGGATATTGTGGGAGCCATCCAGGTTAATCGTCAAGGACGTTTGGAAAAAGTAGGTTCCGGTAGGAGAAAATGAAAGCTCTATTCGATACATCCGTCCTTGTGGCTGCCATTGTTGAGCCTCACCCAATGCACATTCGGGCTTTGCCCTGGCTTCAACGTGCAAAGTCGGGAAAAATTATTCAGATAATCCTTTGAAGAAATGGGAGGAGGATCTTGTGGTAGATCTTGTCCCAGAGATAATATTCCTTGATATGGTGGGCCATCCTGTGGGAGCTGAGCTTGTTTATAAATGCGATGATCGTGTCGGCGATCTCTGAAGGCGAGTCTTTCAGCGAGAAGTATTGAGCATTTTCCTCGCAAACCTCCCGAAAGGAGTGGATGTCTGAGCAGAAAATAGGCACCCGTAGCAGACCCGCCTCAAGGAGCGGTATGCCGAATCCCTCTTGAAGACTGGGCATGAACAGGAGATCGGCGATAAGATAGAGATCCCGTACCACGTCCTTTTCACATGATAATTCCTTTCCGTCCTCGGAATAATATTCCGCTGCGATTACAATGTCCCGTTCCACGTTCAATTGTTGACTGAGATTTCTCAATCTATTGTAATACCCAACGGTCTTCTTCTCGTGGGGGTCGAATGCCCCCGTCAACAACAACCTCGCCTTGAGCCCCTTATCGTGCAATGCCCTTACCACGCGAATCGAAAGCTCGATGTTTTTCCTGGGATGCAATCTAGAGGGTTGGATCATCAAGAGATCCGCATCAAAGAGATTCTCTTCGGTAATGAGTTTTACGGTTTTGGGGTCGAGATAGAAGAGAGGGAAAGGGTCGATTCCATCAGGAATAACCTCAATGCCCTCAACGCCATATAACCCTTGAAATTCTACCTTTCTCTGCTCGGAAATGGTGACATAGGAAATGGCGGGATTATAGGTTTTTAGAATGTCCCATTGCTCGATATCGAGATTAACGGGGGGACGGGGGTAGTAATAGGGTGAGTCATGGTTCCAGCTTACCACCCGGATGGTTCCGGTATTCGCGAGTTTATGGACTGCCATGGTAAGGGGGAGATTGTAGTGCATGGTTAGAACATTGTGGGCGATGAGAACATCGAATGATCGTAAGGCCTGCCTGAGGTAGCGATATAGGTCATCAGAGAGGGATTCCAATTCATGAGAGCTTTGAGGCAGGCCCTTGTGAATGCCAAGGATCTTTGGATTGCGAGAACCCAGGAGCGCGTTGATCTCTATATCGTATTCGTCGGTAAATAGCTCGCCATCGCCAGCGAATAGTTTCACCATGTGCTTATAGCGGGTAAAAAGAGAAGCATGCTGCCGAATGATTTCCTCAACACCCCCCACAATGGGGGGGCAGGAATAGTGCAGCAGGGCTATGATGTAGTGCTTCATATACGCCCGTTTATTCAAAGGTACGAATGAGATGCATCAGTTTCTCTTCCAGCACCTCATAGGAAAAATACCGCTTGCCTATCTGGTAGTTATGCTCGACCATTGCCTGCCTTCGGTCGTCATTATTCAGTACGTTTGTAATCCCCGCAATAACCTGTGAGGAGACAAAGCCATCAAGAACGATTACATCGAAACCGACCGGCTCAATGTCGGCTATGTAGATGGAATATCGATTTACGACTATGGGTTTTCGATAATAAATCGTCTCGAGAAATGCATTCCCAAACCCCTCATATCCGCTGGGATAGGTGACGAGGTCGGCGTTCTGATAGAGATCCGCAGTACGATACAGTTTACCCCCGTCAGCACCGAGGCATCTCATGGATGAAATCAAATGATCAATAGTCAGAAGCTTTACGCCCATGCTCTCGCTGTAATCCCTCACTCGTAAATAGTAATCGGTGCCCTCATCGTCCAGGGCATGGGAGATAACGAGCACCGGATTGGAGAGGTTCAAGTTTCTGACGATCTCAATGGAGCGCTCAATCCACTTTCGGGGCACAACCCTTGTTGGCTGGAGGATAAAAAGGTCGCCATCGTGCAGCCCGATGCGCTCCCGCAAATCAGTGCAATAATCATCAAGGGGGGGCGGCTCGTTGGCGAAGTCCAACACATTGGGCACTATGGAATTTGAGATGCCCCTTCTGAAGCTCAGCTGTTCTGATGCCAGGGAGTTTATCACCACGTGTTTGATTGAGGGAAGGTACGGGGGAAACGCCATGTTGAGGTAATCCATGCAGGCGTTGATGAGGAACCGGGGCCGTTCCCAAAAGAAGTCATGATGATGGGCGATGGTGGGAATGCCCGTTTCAGCGATAAATTCGCTGAGCGCAATCCCCAGGGGGATGTTCATGGGTATGGAGAGGGCGTTTTCAGGAATGATCAAGTGGATATCGAATTGTTCGGCAAACTCGTATAACGCCGCCTTTAATCTATTCTTTATCTCTTGGACGGCCCCTGAAGTCTCCCTTTTTCGAGATCTCTTTCCGAACACTTCATCGTTGATTTCCTGGATCAGAGGATGGTCAAAGTATGCTTCTTCAACCAGCAATGACTTCTCTTTCGCCCGGTCCAGTTCCCCGGCGAAATAGAAACACTCATACCTGTTTCTCTCTAGGACCTCTGCCCACTTCTGTATTTCCAGAGAAACGCCATCCGTACCGGCAATCCGCGTGGAGACAAACCCTATGTTCTTGATGTGATATGAGGGATTTTGAGGAAATATGACCATAGCCTGTCTCATGCCTCCTGGTTATATAAGTAAAAGGCCCTGGGCTTTAGGCGTAAGGCATGGGGTAAAAACTTTACTCAATGATGAATTCCGTTTCCGTGGAAGCCTCCGTCTTTAATCGGTTCACCGCATCAAAAAGGGCGGGGAACACGTTGTCTCTGATATCACCGGCCACTACCACGGCCACAATCTCATCGCCAACCGCGAGGTGACCCCTGTTTGTTTCAATGAGGATCTCAACGATTCCAGGCCTTGATTTGATATCTTTGATGATATCCTCGATCTTCCGCTCATCAAAGTGCACATCCATCCCTGAAACGGTGCCTCCGTCTCTGGAAAATGACCTAACCATCCCAAGATGGCTGGCGATCATGCCCACATTGCGATAGTCGGGATGAGCCTTAATGTTCTCGATCATGGTATTGAGGTTCATGGTACGTAACCGCTGAAGATCCGTGAGTTGCCATCGCATGCTAACCTACTCGCCTGCATCGTCATCGAGATTAAACAGCTTTCGGGCGATATCCAAGTAAAGGTCCCGGGAATTTCTCTCGCCTTTCCTCTTGAGAAAGACGATGGGATCGTTTAAGAGCTTCTTGGTAATCGATAGGGCAAGGTTTTCGATGCCCTTTCTCTGCGCTGGAGTGAGGCCTTTGAGGCTGGACAAGGTTTTTTTTAGCTCCCCTTGATATATCTTCTCCCCTTTATCCTGCAGTTCTACTATCGTGGGGACTACGTCGAGCGTCCTGAGCCATCTGCTGAACTTGATAACCTCTTCATCTACCATCCGTTCGGCCTTTACTGCCTCGGCCTGTCTCTTGGTTTTGTTGTCATCAACGATCCCCTTTAGGTCGTCTATGTCATAGACGAAGACATTACCTATCTCGTTTACCCGTGATTCCACATCTCTGGGC
>QMLW01000055.1 GCA_003646935.1 Deltaproteobacteria bacterium | reverse complement strand
CCATACCCTGCACGGGCGGGCCATTGCGTTCGCCACCGGGGCCAAGATGTTCAACCCGAAGCTCAATGTCATGGTCATCAGCGGTGACGGAGATCTCGCCTCCATCGGCGGGAATCACCTGATCCACGCCGCACGCAGGAACACCGATTTGACGGTGATCTGCGCCAATAATATGATCTACGGCATGACCGGCGGTCAGGCAGCCTCCACCTCACCGGTGGGCGCCGTTACCTCCACAACGGTGAAGGGAAATATCTATCGCCCCTTTGATCTCTGTAAGCTGGTACTCGGTGCCGGTGCCCCGTATGTTGCCAGGTATGCAGTAACCCAGGCCATATCCATGGTGAAGGCTATACGGCACTGCCTTACGACGCGGGGATTTACCTTTGTCGAGGTGCTCTCCCCCTGTCCCACCCAATTTGGCAGGAGGAATAGATACGATTCCCCCGCCGATATGCTGAAACTGCTCATGGATCGGTGCATATCGAAAGAGGAGGCCGCACACCTGCCCGCCGAGCAACTCAAGGATATGATCATTACCGGGGAGTTCAGCGATGACGGGCCTTAAACAGATTCGCCTCTGTGGCTTTGGCGGCCAGGGGATTATTTTAGCGGGCGTGATCTTGGGTCATGCTGCCATCCGAGATGGCAGGTGGGTTGCAGGATCGAGTTCCTATGGAGCACAGGCTAGAGGGGGATATGCGAGATCAGATGTGGTGATCTCCGATGAGCCGATCACCTTCCCCCATGTGATCAGGGCAGATATCCTCATTGCCCTGTCGCAGCAGGCCTATGACCGATACATCGAGGAGATCGCGACGCATGCGATGGTCATCTTTGAGCAGCAGATGGTTGCCGTCAAGGCATTGGAGGGAGTCAGACAGGTAGGTATCCCTGCCACCCTCCAGGCCATCGAGGAGATAGAGCAGAAGCAGGTGGCAAATATCGTTATGTTGGGCGCCGCGGTTGCGCTCACCAAGGCAGTGAGCAAAGAGGCGTTGCTTTCAGGGCTCCGGGAGAACGTAGATGAGAGATTTCTCGGCTCTAACCTCAAATCAGTGGAGGTAGGGTTTTCTCTAGGGGAGGGGAGATGACCGTTATCGGGAGAACCCATAGGCCGGTTGTAGACAATCAGCTGTGTCAGCGGTGCAGCATTTGTGTAAGGGCGTGTCCGGCCGAGACCTTCAAAGAGTTTCGATCAGAGAAGGACACCGCCCGGGGCTATGTGTATACGAATACCGATCTGCTGACACGCGAGATCCTTCCGCCCTGCGAGGGGGCATGTCCCATTGGTCAGCAGGTACGAAGCTACATTCATCTGCTCGGAGCCGGAAACCCGAGGGAGGCCCTGCTGGTAATTCGCCGGGATAATCCCCTTCCCGGGGTGTGTGGATATGTATGCCACCATCCCTGTGAGCAGGCCTGTGTCCGGGGCAGCTGGGATGAACCGGTGGCTATACGGGAGTTGAAGCGGCGCGCTGTTCACTATGAGATGGAACACGAGCAGGAGGTCATAGAGCTGCTGAGGCAATGGAAACATGTTCCCCGAGAAAAAAAGGTAGTTATAATAGGAGCCGGTCCTGCGGGGCTTGCGTGTGGTTTTGAGCTCGTGATGCAGGGCTTTGAAGTCACGATTAGAGACGCCCTTGATCAGCCCGGGGGCATGCTCGTTGGGGGCATACCGCCCTTTCGCCTGCCAAGATCCGTGGTCACACACGACGTGCACGTAATCCAATCGCTGGGGGTGGATTTCGTGGGTTCCACCAGGCTGGACAATGACTTCACCATCGTGGATGTACGAAAGGACGATGCGGATGCGGTGGTTCTGGCCACAGGGGCATGGAAGGATCTCTCCATGGGGGTTCCCGGAGAGGATGCAAAGGGATATTTTGAGTGTCTAGAGTTTCTGCGCGGGGTGAATGCAGGGCGGATGACGAAGTTGACCGGTACCGTACTGGTTATCGGCGGTGGGAATGCGGCCCTCGACACGGCACGAAGTGCACTGAGGTTGGGGCCTGAAAGGGTCATCGTCATGTACCGACGCAGCCGTGAGGAGATGCCGGCGAGCCCTGAGGACCTTGAGGATGCCCTCAGAGAAGGGGTGATGATACGGTTTCTTGAAGCCCCCACGAGGATTATCGTTGAAGGTGGGCGTGTCCGTGGTGTTGAGGTGATAGAGATGGAACTCCGTGAGATCGATGATACGGGGAGAAGGCGTTCTGTTCCCAGAGAGGGGAGTGGCTTCAGCGAGCGGGCAGATACGATCATTACTGCCATTGGCCAACGGCCCGAGGTGCCTTTTTTAAGTCCTTCGGCGATCACGGGGCGCGGGACGGTACGGTGCGATGAGGTGGGTTTGGTGCACGGATATGAGGGGGTGTTCGCTGCGGGCGATGCAGTGAGCGGGCCCTCTACTATTGTTGAGGCGATTGCCTCGGGCAAGGCCGTTGCTCATAGGGTGATGAACTATCTCAACGGGAAGTGAATGGAAAGGAGCCTTAACATAACCTGTGTGAGAGAAACAAGGCCTCGGGGCAGAAAGGCAGAGATGGCTGCAATCGACTTCGAGCGACACGATACCCCGTTGACCTCAGATGAATCTCGTTACGAGGCATCCCGATGCTTGGGGACTATAAGCTGCGAGGCCTGTGATATATGCAGGCTGCTCTGTCCTGATCTGGCTATCACCAGGGATGAGACAAGCGGTGCGATCGTTATTGATTTGGACTATTGTAAGGGATGCGGTATATGTGCGTTCGTGTGCCCAAAAGGGGCGATTACCATGGTGGTGGAGTAGTCACGCTGAAGATAATGGCAAAGGGAAAAGCGCGGAGGTTTTCATGGACGTTGATATAAAAAAGCTTGCAAAGGATCTTTCGAGGATTGTGGGGAAAGAACATGTATTTACTGATAAGCCCACGTCAGTTGTGTATGCGAAGGACACTATGCCGTGGGATCTGGAGGAACAAAATATCCCCTACGCCGTGGTCAGGCCGGCGAACGGCCAAGAGGTTTCGGGAATTTTGAGATATGCAAACGAAAGGCTCATACCGGTCCATACTCATGGTTCTGGCACCTCTCTGGTGGGATTGGCGCGGCCCAAGACCAATTGTATTGTTCTGGATACCGCCAGAATGAAGGATACCAGGGTATATCCGGAAAGGGGCTATTTCGAGGCAGGCCCCGGTGTACACCTCGCGCAGTTGAGAAAGGAGCTGGAGCAACACAACGCACTGCTTCCCGTATTCCCGGGTAGTGAGCTGGTTGCTACCTTTGGCGGTACCATCGCGGTAAATACCAGCGCGCACGGTGTTGATGCTGCATTGGGCAAACCGGGGGATTTCATACTGGGATTTGAACTGGTGCTGCCCACCGGGGAGATTATCTCCACGGGGACGGAATCCACGAGGAGACCGGCGGGCATTGACCCAACGAAATTTTTTATCGGCTCTGAGGGCCTCCTGGGCGTGCTAACCCTGCTTAGAATGAGGTTGATCCCGTTGCCGCACTTTCAACATATCGTGGCTTCCTATCGGACAACAGAGGATATCCTTGATACGGTTATGGAGATGTACAGGCAAAGAATCTTTCCCCCGCTTTTCTTCGAATATCTTGACGAGAAGGCGGCCAAGATAGGCTATGAGGCGGTAGGCCTTGATGAGCCTGAGGGTGCGGTGGCCATGATGAGGATACACTCCTGGAGCAAGGTTGGCTGCGAGGATCGGGCCAACAACTTCTTGGAGTTTCTAAAAAGGGGTAATCCTATTGAGGCGAGGATTGTCGATGATCCCGAGGAATGGAAGATGGTATGGGGTAGTAGGGCGGAGGCCGGCAATTACATGTATCGGCTGGGCATGACCTTTGGGAGCGAGATCACCCCGAGGGTTGACAAACTGAGAGAGGCATTTCGGGATGCGAAGGACTTCATCCTGAATCTCGATAGCTACCAAGGAAACGAATTCATCTCCTTTGGTCATATCGGCGCTCCAACCATTCATGCCTATGCCTTTGTTCGAACCAAAGATATCCCGAACGAGCTGAAAAAGGCGATAGCCCTTGAGATGAGGGAGAAGTCGGAGGAGTTAAATATCAAGTATGGAGGGTGCGGCGGAGAATGGGGACTCACCGCCCAGAGGGTATCGTTTCTCAAGGGCAAGTATGAGAAGGAAGTCTACGAGTCACTGGTAAAACTGAAGAAGGCCCTCGATCCCAATGATATCCTGAACAGGGGGAACTTGCAGGGATGGATGTAAAAAGACAGGAGATTGCCGATACCCTACTGAGGGAGGTTGCCAAGTGCAGGGCGTGCAGGTTCTGTGTGGATATGTGCTCATTATACCAGGCCACCGAAGGTGTTGAGAGCATGGCGCCCTATGGAAGGCTCCAGATAATAAAGTGCCTTCTGAACGGGGCGCTGGATGAGGATGATCCGATTGTGTATTCCCTTTACTCCTGCCTCCAGTGCGGCCGTTGCGATGGTCTGTGTCAGGCGAAGGGGCAAAACCTGGAGGTTTCATACTTGATCAGGCTTGGGAAATACCTCCTCTCCCATGGGCTTGTGAAAGGGGGCCATGATGAGAAGGTCTAGGAAGTTCATCTCAGAGGTATTGACCACCCTCAAGGAAAATATCCGGAGAACGGGAGACCCCCTCGGCATGAAAGGAGTGTACTGGACAGAGTGGGCGAAGGGGTTACACCTCCCGAGGCAGGGGAAAACAGTGCTTCTTACCGGGCGAATGTATCAGATGTTGCCCTATATCATGCAGGTAACAAAGATCATTTCGTCAGCGAAGCCCTTGCTTTCCAGAGGCGGCCTCGGAGCCGCAGTGAACCTGGGGAACCGATTTATGGGTGATAAGGTTATCAGGTTCAGGGCGGTGGGCTCCGGTAAGGTGAGGACGAAAGGTGCTAACGCGCTGAGGGGTATCGCCAGTGCATTATCAGCCGTCGGTGAAATGCCTGCATACCTTTATGAGCATGAGCCCTACAGCGGCGTGCTTCTTTACGACCTGGGCCTCGACGATTATATCGAGGAGCACGTAAAAAGGGTCTACCGCCTGCTTAAAGAGCATAATGTGGAGAAGGTGATAGGTGTAGATCCCCACACCACCTTTATGTTAAGGGAGGTGTACCCGAGGTATATCGAGGAGTTTACGATAGAGGTGAAGCACTATCTTGAGATACTCTCGGAGAACGTTGAGGAACTCAAGGATGGATCTAAAATATCCCTGGAAGGGGAGTACGTGATTCACGACTCATGCTATCTGAGCAGGGAGTTGGGAGTAATTGAGCAGGTACGGAGGATATCCGAGAGTATAGGTATCAGCCTTAGAGAGCCTGAGAACGCAAAACTCGATACCGCCTGCTGTGGTGGTCCTATTGAGTATGCCTTTCGTGACCTGACCGAAAAGGTATCGAGAACCCGGATAGAGGAGCTTTCCGCGATATCGCGGGATGTCCTTGTAGTATGTCCCATCTGTCTCATTAACCTGCAAAAATATGAGAAGGAGCTAGGCATCAATGTCTGGGATATGGGGGAGCTTCTCCTTCGAGCATTGCAGCCCGGGTAATTGAGCCACAACGGCACCAATTACATTACGTACAGAAGTCGAAATTCCACATAGAGCTATATCGAAAGGAATCCCCTTCACCATAGCTGAAAGTGGGTCGGCAAGGTTGGACATTGCATGAAAATGGATTTTGAAAAATTATAGGGTAACGTTTCATGAAATGGTTATTCTAATGTAGAGGAAAGGAGATATTAATGGATGAGAACAGAGAGAGATTGATCGAGGAAATCGAGGAGCAGGCAATTCAATATGACATGGAATATACGGGGTGAACCCAGTCCGTGCTTGCAAGTTTGCAGGACAAGCTCAATATCGGCGACGAGGCTTCCTTTATGGCGGGAACATCCCTGGCAGGAGGAGTGGCACGGTCTGGGTATGTTTGGCACTCGTTCAAGATATTGTGAGGATACCATTGAGCTTAAATTCGAACAACTCCATGCTCTGCGCTGTGACCTAATAAATCGGGCCAAAGAGTTAGGGCTTATCGAAGGGATCAAGATCGCTTTTGATTTTCATTTTAAGCCCTTTTACGGGAATCACAGCAAAGAAAAAGGCTTGGGCAAAGGACCGGATAAATCTGGAGATCTAGTCCCGGGATTCCGCCCGCATGTGGCTTGGGATCTGGTCACCAACACTATTCTTTCTATGACATACTATCATGGCGGCGTAAGAGCGCCGGGTATTGTGGAACAATATTGCGAGCAACACATTTTCCCCCTTTTCGACCCACGTGCGATTCAAGAAATCTACATGGATTCTGAATATACCAAAGAAGCCACTGTGCAATATTTTAAGAGAGTTCGATGTCCCAATGGGGATGTATATCTGTGCCTAAAGAAGAACAAACAGATCAAAAAGCTTATTGCCCCTGCTCTGGCGGAGGAGCAAGGATGGGAAAAATGTGATGACGAGGATGAAATCAAAGCCATAAAGGTGAAACTTCCCAAAACCCAGCTTCCATTGAAAATCGTTATTCTCAGAGACCTCAAAACCGGGAAGAACATCAGATGTTTTGGCAGCACGAATACTCAGTTGACCTCGGAGGATCTAGTTAAGAAATACAGCTATCGCTGTCTGATTGAAAACGGATTAAAAGACTTAGTGTACAGTTATTTTCTTGATGAAATGTACGGCAATGATCCAGAGAAAATTGAGTTTGAGTTTTACTGCGTTATGGTCGCTCGATTGACTTATGAATACTTTCTTAAAGATCTGGGTGGTGAACATCATTGCCACGAAGACGGCAACAAAACAACTTTGTATACTATGCGCAATTTATTGTTCGAAAAACGCAACTTTACCCTTGAGCAACAATCAAATGGGAACTTCCTACTCACGTTGCTTGATACCAACGGAAATGATCTCGAACGACGTGTCGCAAAAATGCTTGATGATCGAATGGCCCAAGGGCAGAATAAGGTGTTGTGGTGGGGAAACCGAGGCATTATATTGCATTTTGATGATCAGTACACACCTGGCAAAATGTCCGGTGAGCCATCAGAAAAAGTGTCCAGAGAACACGGGTAGAATGCCCTGATAACTAATAACTTTCCATAAACAGGACCCACTTTTTCCTTGACAGAAATCGGAAAAAATGTTCACATTTTGAACGCTCTCACTCTTTACTGGAATTCTTAAAATTTCCTTTATTATCAATAAATTATCGATCCCTTCCAGATGTAATCCAGGGGGCGGAGCTGTGTAAAACGAAGACCATCCAATGTCAGAAACTACGAAACTTAATAACTTAAGGATGTCCCCCATTAGGTTACAATAGCCTTTTGCCGAAGTATCCTGACATCGATTGGAAGAAGATCAAAGGCATGAGAGACATTATCAGTCATCATTATTTTGATGTTGATGCCGATTTGATTTATGATGTTTGCGCGAATCATATTGGTAAGCTTTGCGAAAAGATTGAGAAAATGATCAATGATCTACGGTCTCCGAGTTCTGACCACTGACCTTTGACCTCTGACATCTGGTTGAGACGCTCTCAACGAACCAAACGCTTTTGTAATAAAAAAAGTTATGCACGTTCTGCACGAGCGTCCCCCACGATGATTATGTGAGCCAATCGTGAGACTATGGGGAAGCGGCACTCCTTTCCGTGAATTCCTCCATGTCGATGACCTTGCAGATGCCTGTTTGTTTTTAATGGAGCGGTATGATAGCAAGGATATCGGAGAGTTCGTCAATATCGGGTTAGGGAAGGATTTAACGATTCGAGAGCTCGCAGAGGTGATCAGAAAAATTATTGACTTCAAAGGCGACATAATATGGGACACCTCAAAACCAGATGGGACACCGAGGAAGTTACTTGATATTTCTAATTTAACTGATCTTGGGTGGAAACCGAAGATATCTTTAGAAAAGGGCCTCAAACAGACATATGATTGGTATCTTAACAATTCCAAAAACTAAATGGAGCAAATAATCAGAAGAAAGTAGATCCTGGTTCACTTTTTTTTGGTATCTAAGAAATCATTCGTGCATAATGAAAGATTATTGATTGATCTTTAAGAAAGGCGATAGAAAATGATCATTGATTACTGCCAAAAGGCGCTTGAAAAGGCTGAATACAAGAAACTGGAAGATGGGACTTGGTTCGCTGAAATTCCTGGCTTTAGAGGAGTATGGGCAAACGGGAAAAGTGTTGAGGAATGTCGAAAGGAATTAATTACGGTATTGGAAGAATGGCTTGTCCTAAAACTGAGGGATAAAGACCCAATACCAGCAGTTGATGGCCTAAAGGTTGAAATCAAAGAGCTTGCTGTTGCTTAGACGTTATGCCAATCTCGAGAAGAGATCTCATCAAAAAATTTAAAGCCCTTGGATTTTACGGACCTTACTCTGGTGGTAGACACCAGTTCATGAGCAAAGGAGAGCTGAAAATAAGAGTCCCCAATCCCCATAAATCTGGTGACATATCTGATTCATTGCTGCACGAGATATTGAGACAGGCAGGAATTAAT
>QMLW01000054.1 GCA_003646935.1 Deltaproteobacteria bacterium | reverse complement strand
GCTTCAAGGTGTTCATGGAATCATAGAGCCGCATGGAGCTCATCAATGACCGTTTTTATCGCTTCACCCAGATGCCCAATGTGATCGTTGCATGGCTTGCCGATACCGCTGGAGAACCCGAAACCCAAGGATCAATAGACCCCTCCAAAGACCAAAGCTTCCAAAAATCTTTCATCACTGCTATAGTTGTTCATAAGCGGCAATGTGGTATTGGCTGAGAAATACAGTGAGGCTCATTTTCTGTAATCCCGTGCTGAAGACAGCATAAAATTCAAATGAGGACAGCCGGAAATGACAAAAGGGGGATGATCATGGGAGTAAAGAGCTTTGACGAGCATTACGATCGTTTGAAAAAACTCAGAAGGAACATGTATATGGGCGGCGAGAAGATAGACCGGACTGATGAGAGGCTCGCTGGCCAACTTCTGGTTATCAAGGAGACCTATGACCGGGCGCATGATCCGGACTGGCAGGACCTGTGCACCGCAACATCGCATCTGACCGGGGAGAAGATCAATAGGTTCACCCATATCCATCAGAGCACCGATGACCTGTTGAACAAGCAGCAGATGACGAGGCTCTTATGCCATCGGGTGGGAGGCTGTATTATGCGGTGCGGGGCATCGAGAACATGATCGTCTCAGAGTCGGCCGGCGTGATGCAGGTGGCCGGGCTCCATGGTGGCGGCTCCCCCCAGATGGAGACCATTACCATGATGAGCAGATATGATCTTGAGGCCTTGAAGGGCATCGCGAAATACCTGTTCGGCATAGAGCAAGAGGTGCAGAAGTATGTGAGACCCACCGTGACCCCACGGAAGATGCTGGAGAGATTTAGACACCTCATGAGCGGTACATGAAACCTGAAATGAACGAGGAAAATGAATAAATCCACCGTAGCCATCGTCCACTACGAGGATCCCCAGGAATCGATCCGAAAGGCAGTTGACCTGTCCCATGGGCTCAATCACCTGCCCGTCAATGCAAAGGTCTTTATTAAGCCGAACATCGTCTTTTGGACAAAAGAGGTACCATTTCCCAAATGGGGTGTAATCACCACATCCCGCGTTGTAGAGGATATGGTTGTCCTTAACGGAAAGATAATGAAACCTACACCCGGAAAGAAAAAGACCATCTTGATTGGAAAATGCATGTACGAGGCAAACAGAGGCCATCCTCACATTCAGGAAATGATCGCTGTAAAAGGGTGCCCTCCCTCTCCCAAGGCCGTGGCAAAGGCCCTTCATCAAGCGGGAATCGAGGTTAATCCCGTCATCTTCGAGCACGTGGATAAGGCCCCGGGACTATTTATGGGCAAGTATGAAGGTAAACCGGAATTTGAAGAGTCTTTTTTTTCTGTTTTATCCTGATTGAAGATATCTCTTCAGATCGCGATAAAAATTTTCATGTCCCCCAATAGCCAGAAAAATGACTTCTCTTTCTTCTTCATTAACTTTGTAGGCAAGAAGATATTCCTCTCCCAGGAGGGGAAATTTCTTGACAAAGACTTCTTTCAAATCCCCTTTCTTTGTTTCACTGGAATAAGGATTCAGGGCTATCTCATCCTCGATAAGATTGATCTGGTTTCTTAAGGGCAAAGGAAGTTTCTTTTTTATGCGATTATATTTCTTAAAGGCTGATTGACGATACAATTATTTAACCCTTCCAGACAGGCTCTTTCTCTCCTGTCCTGAGCCCTGAAATAGCTTCCTTGATATCAGCCACAAATGTTGGATGTAATTGCTCTTTCATTTTCACCCACTCACGTAAAGCCATCTCTATCTGTCTGTTCAAAGAGCGCTCCTCATCCCTGGCTATTGTGGCAAATATTTTCCGCAATTCACTATCAATCCTGAGGGTTAGACTTTCTTTAGGCATATCTTTCACCTCCCAGTTATTCATATACAATAATATTGAAGCATTTGCAAGCAATGAAAGGTATAAATTATTTTACTCTAAAAAAGTTTATTCTTTAAGAAAAGCTAACCGCACACCCCGCATCTGGTGCACCCACCAACATCGCAAGCGGGGGATTCCCGTTCTTCAAGGGCGAGATGGTACTCCTCCTTGAGGTATGACTTGTCTATTCCGTGGTCAATGAAATCCCAGGGAAGGATCTCATCGAGGTCTTTCTGTCGGTAGACGTAGAAATCCGGATTGATATCCGAGGATCGGAATGTCTGCTTCCAGTTTCCCCCATTTCTATGGGTGCTCAATAACATTCGTCCTACCCTTCTGTCACCCATAGCCAGCAGGGTCTGGATGTAGGCCCATCTCGGTACATCAACGCTCACCGTAATGCCTCCCTCCGCCGAAAGGGACTTCTTCAAAAGCCGTTGCTTATCCTTCAGGGAATCCACCCCCTCCATGGGAAACCACTGGAATGGGGTAAATGGTTTCGGAACAAAACAATTAATACTTAATCTAATTCTTCCTATCCTTTTTCTGCCCCTGCTTTCCTTGATGATATGGTGGCGTATGGATTTCACCAGGCTCACGATACTCCTCACATCTTGCCTCGTTTCAGTGGGAAGCCCGATGATGAAATAGAGCTTGAGGTGGAAGAAACCCGCCCTGGCAATCCGCACCATAGTTTCCGTTATTTCCCTGTTCGGTACCTTCTTGTTAACGACCCTTCGCAGCCTGTCCGTGCCCGTCTCAATGGCGATGGTCAGGGTTCTCTGCCCGCTCCTCTTCAGGTTCTCAATCAGTTCTCCTGTCACTGATGACGCCCTGAGCGAGGAGGTGGTAAAGCTCCCGCCTTTCTCGAGGATGTGGCTTGTCAATCCCTCGATATTCGGTAGGTCTGAAACGGTGGGGCTTATGAGGCCGAGCCTTCGGTTATCGGCCAATATCTCGTCAAGACAGCCCATCATCTCACCCTCCCTGGGCAGCCGCGGGGGCCTGTATACGTACCCGGCAGCGCAGAACCTGCACCCGATACCACACCCTCGGTTGAGCTCCACGAGTGTGGTATCGGCAAATTCCGTGGATGGCGTGAGTATCCTGGAGGTGCTGGGAAATCCCTCCAGGGTATCTCGCTTGGCTACCGTTACCGCGGGGGGGATTTTTGGAGTGGACGGCTCAAACGAGCCGATAGATCCATCTTCCTTATACTCCACTCGGTACAAGGAAGGGCAGTACAGTCCCTCAACCTCCTGGGCAAGACCTCGCAGGGTGCCTTCCTTGTTGAGCTGAGATGACCGCAGTGCCAGGAAGGTGGTAAGGAATTCCTCCAGGAGGACCTCGGCCTCACCCAGAAGAAAAAGATCGATGAACTCGCTGAGGGGCTCAGGGTTCATAAAGGTGGCCACGCCACCCGCTACAATGATGGGATGATCCTCGCCCCTATCCCCGCTCATAAGGGGGATGTTCGCCAACTCCAGTATGGTGAGGACGTTGGGATAATCATTTTCAAATGAAAGGGAAAAGGCGAGAATATCGAAGCTCCGAACGGGTGCCTGCGACTCATAGGAGAGGAGGGGATGATTGGCTCTCGTGTAGATGGCAAGCTCGTCTTCATCGGGTAGGAAGACCCTCTCGGAGACAACAGCGGGATGATCGTTCAATAAGCCATGGACCGTCTGGAATCCCAGGTTGGACATGCCAACCTGGTAATAATTGGGATAGATCAAGGCCACGGATATCTTGCCGCCCCAATCCTTTTTTACGGCGCCCCTCTCTCGAGAAAGCCTCTTTCGATAGAGAGCGGCAATGGTGGCCATTAATCCGCCTGTTTCCTTAGAAAGGTTGGATAATCCAGGTCATCCTTCTGGAACAGCTTGTTCAAGAGGCCCTTTTTCTCTTTGCTAAACCCCGTTTTCTTTCGCAGCCGATCGTGATCCTCCTCCGAAAACTGCCTCTGGAATGTTGGCTTATCCAGATCCTCCTTTACCCTCACCGTCCAAAGCTCGTCCGCCTCGTCAGGGGATATCTCCCGTAAGTTGACGACCTTTCCGTCCCTGCCTCCACCGATGCCCGTGGCAATGACCGTAATCCTGAGCTCCTCGGCCATGGAATCATCAAAGACCATACCCCATATTATCTCCGCATCGGGGTGGACCTCATTTTTTACAAAGCTGGATCCCTCCATAACCTCATCCATGGTCATCTTGGCGGAACCAGTGATATTGATGAGAACGCCCCGTGCCTGATCGATGGAAATATCCTCCAACAGGGGGCTATTGATGGCCATCTGCGCGGCATCAACGGCCCTGCTCTCACCGCTCGCAATCCCCGTTCCCATGAGGGCTGTCCCCATTTGTTCCATAACCCTCTTCACATCGGCGAAATCCAGGTTTATAAAGCCGGGCACCGTGATAAGGTCGGATATGCCCTTCACCGCGTATAATAACACATCGTCCGCCATTTTCATAAGCTCCAGAAAAGGGGTATCCTTATTCCCCAATGCCCGCAAGCGCTGATTTGGAATCACCAGCAGGGTGTCAACTTCTCTCTTTAGCTTCTCGATCCCATCGAGGGCCGTTTTCATCCGTTTCTCGCCCTCGAAATCAAAGGGTTTTGTTACCACCGCCACGGTGAGCGCTCCGTTGCCCCTGGCCTCTCTGGCGATTATCGGAGATGCGCCTGTGCCTGTTCCTCCTCCCATGCCCGCGGTGATGAACACCATATCCACATCTTGGGTGGCGGCCTTGATCGACTCAAGGTTCTCCTCCGCGGCCGCTGCACCTTTCTCCGGGTCAGCCCCAGCACCCAATCCGTTGGTGATATTCATGCCCAATTGCAGCTTATCCCGGGCCGCGTTGAGCTCGAGGGCCTGCTTGTCGGTGTTGGCGGCGATGAAATCCACCCCCTTGACGTCGGCGGCTATCATGTTATTGATAGCATTGCCACCAGCGCCTCCGATGCCGAAAACCTTGATCGTGGCGACTGGACTGTGCTCAACAAATTCGTATCGCATACATCCCCTCCTTTTCTTATTTATGTTTTTACATTGCTATACTATACTACATTCATAGTCTTGGCATCATTGCCTAGTTGCTCCGAATACCTGGAGACATGGAGTAGTGGAGTATTTGGAGTAGTGGGATCATTTCACGCTTCCCTCTCCTATCGGATCTAAACTTGCATTGAAAAAAGCCCATGAAACGAAAACCACCCATCACTCCAATTCTCCAATCCTCCATTCCTCCAATTTCTTCACTCCTCATCCACAAACCATCGCTTCATCCTGGAGACGATACGGTTGAAGATGTTCGTGTCACGGATCCGAAACTTCTTCTCCCGCTTCTCCAGGTTAGCCCCGTAGAGGACAAGTCCTACCGCGGTTGCGTACATGGGGCTGTTTACGATCTCCTTTAATCCCCCGATATTGGTGGGATAGCCAATCCTGGCAGGCATATTGAATACCTGCTCCAGTATCTCCGGTACGCCCGGCAACAGGGAGGACCCTCCTGTGGCAACGACGCCGGAGGTAACCAGCTCATCGTAGCCGGACCTTATCAGTTCCTGGTAAATGAGGCTGAAGATTTCCTCCACCCGCGGCTCCAGGATCTCCCCAATCAATTCCCTGCTAATAGTCCTCGGCGCCCTTTCGCCCACACTGGGCACCTCAACGGTCTCGTCCTTGCCGATGAGCGAGGTGAGGCCACAGCCATACTTTATCTTTATCTTTTCCGCCTCTTTAAAGGGCGTTCGTATTCCTATGGCAATATCATTGCTCAGGTTATCACCGCCCAACGCCAATACGGAGGTATGTTTAATCGATCCCCTGGAGAATACCGCCAGATCAGTAGTCCCACCGCCAAAATCCAAAAGCGCAGCGCCCAGGGTCCTCTCCTCATCCGATAGCACCGCCTCACTTGAGGCCAGGGACTCCAAGATGATGTCGTATACATCAAGACCTGCCCTGTTGGCGCACTTGATGATATTTTGCGCGGAGGTGACCGCACCGGTCACGATGTGAATCTTTACCTCCAGGCGAACACCTGACATCCCCACTGGATCGGTAATACCGGCCTGGTCGTCAACGATGAACTCCTGGGGCAGGGTATGGATTACTTCCCTATCCATGGGAATCGCAACGGCCCTCGCTGCATCGATCACCCGCTCTATATCCTTCTTGGTCACCTCCCTGTTCTTCAATGCGATAATCCCGTGGCTGTTAAATCCCTTTATATGCCCCCCGGCAATCCCCGCATACACGGAACTGATCTCACAGCCGGCCATGGTCTCAGCTTCCTCTATGGCCTCCTTGATGCTGTTCACCGTGTTCTCTATGTTGATCACCATGCCCTTGCGGAGGCCGATGGAAGGGTGAGATCCCATTCCCACGATATCGACCCTCCCGTCAGGCCGCACCTCACCGACCACCGCACAGATTTTGCTTGTGCCGATGTCAAGGCCTACTATCAAGTCTTCCATGCCCAACCCCTTTCATTGTGTCTATCTCCTTATCAATACCGTTCCATACGTGATGAAGGCTATGAGATGACTACCGTTCAACTCGTGTCCATCCCCTAGCGACCTATTCCAGAGTTCCTTGCCTCCCCTCAAACCACCTGATCCGTGAATGCCACCACCCCCCTATCGTGGTAATCCATATCTATCGATCTCGCATTATGGAGCCGGTTCGTGACCCTCAAGTGCTTGATGATAAGCCCCAGCGAATCGATCTTTCTGGCAAAATCGCCCCTGCCGAAACAGGCCTTAAAGGGCAGTTTTTTGAAATACACGCTCAGTGCCCCATCATGCTCCACGTGAATCTCCGAGAGCTGTCTCGCCGGCACGGCTGCGCTCGCTAATGCGTAGGTGGTCAAGAACGAGGCAACCCTCCTGAGGTGCTCGCTCACATCTCCATCGCCGGCTGAGAGGCCCGTGATGACAGGAAAATCAATCGGGTCATTCTCATCAACGTCTTTAAATAGAACCCCTTCTCCGTTCATCAGGCACATCCTGTCGAGCAGTACCACTGCGATCGGCTCTTCATGGCGCACCTCGATATGGAGTGTGTGGGGAAACCTCCTCGTCACCGAAGCTGCTTTTATCCAGGGATGTTCCTCGATGTTTCTCTGAACGGCAGCTATATCGACCGACAAGAGGCTATCCTCAGCGGTGATTCCCGATAGCCTGATCACCGATCCCCGCATGGAGTCCTCAACCCCGCTGACCACGATACTCTGCACCCTGAGCCACTGGGCCGAGGAGAGAAACTGGTACCCCGAGATCAGCCCTACGGAGAGGGCTCCAAGGCAGAGGAGGAAGACAAACATCTTGATCAAGCCGAACCCCAACTGGCCCAGGGTTCTCTTGAACACGAGCACGTCCTTTTTCCTGTCCCTCTTAATGGATTGATGCGCTAAAACGGAATTCCTCTTCATGGCCTGCCCACTCTCCTTATCTCAGGGATGAGCGTAACACCGAACAGCTCCCTCACCGTATCCACCGCTAAACCCATAAGCGCCTCGATGTCAGATGCCGACGCCCCACCGGTGTTGACGATAAAATTGGCATGCTTCGGCGATATCATGGCCCCGCCCACGCGTCTCCCCTTTAAGCCGGCGGCCTCTATCAACCGGCCGGCGTAATCGCCCTCAGGATTTCTAAACACGGATCCTGCGGACTTCACATCAATAGGCTGGCTGTTCTTTCGATCATTTCTGTAGGAGATCATCCTCTTTTTGGCAGAAGCGGGCCGATCACGCCTCAGGCCCAGGCTCCCATCGAGTATTATGCTTCCTTGCGGTAGATCGAGCTCCCGGTATCGAAACGCGAGTTCACCCCTGCCCTTGCTCACAACGCTCCCTTCCCCGGTGAGAATCGTGATCTCGGTGATCACGTCCTTGATCTCCTTGCCCCATGCTCCCGCATTCATTGCCACCGCACCGCCAAGGCTTCCGGGGATTCCCGCCAGGAACTCCAGGCCCGAAAGACCGCTCTCCGCGCAGAAATTCACCAGGGTGTTCAGCGCCACGCCGGCTCCTGCCTTTACCCATGGTTCCTCACCAGCCTGTACCTCTATCGAGGTGAGTCCTTGGTTCAACATAATTACCACGCCATCCAGCCCATAATCGCCCACCAGCAGATTGCTCCCGCGACCCACCACCAGGTAGTCAATCCCCTCGCCCGTAAGGAAGCCCACCATCTCCCTCAATCCCTCTAAGGTCTCTGCCTTGAACACCGCCTCTGCGTTGCCGCCGACCCCAAGGGTGGTGTATCGGGACATGGGCACATCATAGCCGACCGCCTCACCCCCGATCTCACCAATCCTCTTCCTGGTCTTATCATCCACTTCAACGTGCCTGTGTTGCACTTTCGTTCAAAAACGCTAACATTAACATTCCCTATATTCCCCGCGCTTTTTGCCTTTTGCCTTTTGCCTTTTGCCTTAGTCGCCTATCCGTCTCAATGCCTCGGTCCCCACAAGGTGTATATCGCCGGCGCCCAGGGTCAACACCACATCCCCCGATTGCATCTCATCCAAGAGAACGGAGGTGGCATCTTCCAGGCCGCCGCAAAGGGTGACCGCTCTATGACCATGATCCCGTATCCCTTCGAACAGGGCCCCGCTGTTGATACCGGGCAGGGGTTCCTCACCCGCCTCATAGAGGGGAGTAATGATGAGGAAATCAG
>QMLW01000053.1 GCA_003646935.1 Deltaproteobacteria bacterium | reverse complement strand
TTGGTAAGATTTCTCTTGACAGGGAAGTTAATAAATGGATCATTGCTTTTAAAACCAACACTCCAATATTCCACCATTCCATTATTCCATGTGTGAGACAATATGGAACAGTCTCAAAAAAACTTTTTTAATTTCAATAAGTTGTAGAATTTCCGATACGTTCGATTATATGAAACTCGATTACCGATTAAAGGCAATTCAGGTAAGTTGCTACTCCGGATACAAGGCCAATGAACGCCCCATAAACTTCACGTTCAGGGGGCGTACACTCATAGTGCACGAAGTCCTCGATCAGTGGTATGGAATCAACCACAGCTATTTCAAGGTCCTAGCGGACGATAGCAAGATCTATCTCATAGGATATGACCACGATGATGATCTCTGGACCCTGGAAAAGATACTCGGGTCACAACGGGGATAAGTTCCTCGAGTTTAGTTCTTTCTTCTCCAGATAGTAGATCCGGTCCCGAAGGCGCGCGGCCTCCTCGAAATCCAGCTTCTTTGCAGCGGCAAACATCTCCTTTTTCAATGATCGAATGAGTTTGGGCAAGCGCTCGAGGGGGATACGCTCCTCCTCGGGCTCTGACAAGGCGGGAATGGCCACATAATCCGCCTCATACACGGAGCCAAGGATATCCGATATATCCTTTTTTATTGACTCCGGGGTAATTCCGTGTGCTTCATTATACCGGCTCTGGAGATTTCTTCTCCTGCTGGTTTCATCAATAGCCCTTCTCATTGACGGAGTGCTTTCTTCCGCGTAGAAGATGACCGTGCCGTCTATATTTCTAGCTGCCCTCCCACAGGTCTGCACAAGAGATCTCTCAGAGCGCAGAAAACCCTCTTTATCGGCATCAAGGATAGCCACCAACGATACCTCCGGTAAATCCAAACCCTCTCGCAGGAGATTGACCCCTATGAGCACATCAAACATCCCGAGCCGCAAATCCCTGATAATCTCCGTCCTCTCGATCGTGGTGATATCGGAGTGCAGGTATCGTACCTTGATGCCCAAATCGGCATAGTACTCGGTGAGGTCTTCGGCCATTCGTTTGGTGAGGGTGGTCACCAACACGCGTTGGCCTCGGTTCACCGTCTCCTTGATAACGGCAAGGAGATCATCCACCTGGCTCAGTGCCGGCCTCACCTCGATTCGCGGATCGATGAGGCCGGTAGGCCTGATGATCTGCTCTACGACATGGGTAACCCTATCCAACTCATAGGGTCCGGGGGTAGCGGAAACGTGGATCACCTGGCTCGCCCGAGACTCGAATTCCTCGAACTTCAGGGGCCTGTTGTCAAGGGCGGATGGAAGGCGAAAGCCGTATTCAACCAGGGTTTCCTTTCGAGACCGATCGCCTCGATACATGCCCATGAGCTGGGGAACGGTGATATGGCTCTCATCCAGAATGATGAGGGAGTTTTCCGGAAAGTAGTCGAGCAGCGTGGGAGGCGGCTCGCCGGGACTCCTGCCGGTGAGGTGTCTCGAGTAGTTCTCTATGCCATGACAGTAGCCCATCTCCTCGATCATCTCCAGGTCGTAGAGGGTCCTCTCCTCGATCCTCTGCGCCTCGATCCATCGCTTTTTCCCCTTGAAATACTCGATCCTCCGGGCCAATTCCTCTCTGATATTGTTGACGGCCTCATGCCTTCTGGGAGCGGCAGTCACGTAATGGCTCGCCGGGTAGACTGCAATCCTGTTGAGCTTACGCACGGTATGACCGGTAAGCGGATCGATCTCCCGGATATCTTCAATGACATCACCGAAGAAGGTGAGCCGTATGGAGGAGTACTCCTCGTATGCGGGGTAGATATCCACCACATCTCCCCTGACGCGAAACGAGGAACGGTGAAAGTCGATGTCGCTTCTCTCGTAGTGTATCTCAACCAGTTTCGCGAGTACATCCTCCCTGCTTGTCCGATCCCCCTTTTCCACGTACAACAGCATTCCGTGATATGCCTCGGGGGAGCCGAGCCCATATATACAGGACACGCTCGCCACGATGAGCACATCATCCCTCTCGAGAAGGGATCTGGTCGCCGAGTGCCTCATCTTGTCGATCTGCTCATTGATAGAGGCATCCTTCTGGATATAGGTGTCGGTTTGGGGAACATATGCCTCGGGTTGGTAGTAATCGTAGTAGCTTACGAAGTACTCAACCGCATTGTGCGGAAAGAGGCCCTTGAACTCACCGAAGAGTTGTGCCGCGAGGGTCTTGTTGGGAGCGATCACAAGGGTAGGTCTCTGGACTCGTGCAACCACGTTGGCTATGGTAAACGTCTTACCGGAGCCCGTTACGCCGAGCAACACCTGATGCGGGAGCCCCTGATCAATACCCTGGCACAGGGCATCGATGGCATGGTGCTGATCACCTTTCGGCTCGAAGGAAGAGATGAGCTCGAAGTGTGAAGATCTCCTCAATGTATCGACTGACTCCATACCTCCTGGTGTCATGAAAGAAACAGTATCATTCTCAGGGTTAGCGTTTTACCTGTCTTGCTGTTATATGGCTCAGATAGCGCACCTGGCGTAAGGCGTACGGCCTAAGGCTCAAGGTTATGATTTTATGCCCTGTACCCTGCGCCTTCTACCTTGTACCTTTTCTTTATGCTGGTTTCTCCATCCTCAATCGCCAGTTGGTCCCCTCCGGGCCATCCTCAAGGATAATTCCCTTTTGAAAGAGCTCTTCGCGGATCGAATCGGCCCTGGCCCAATCCCTTTCCTTTCGGGCCCTATCCCTCTGCATAATCATGTCCTCTATCTGCTCGGGGTCGATTTCCGCAGGGGCCTTGGTGATCTCAGCCAGCAGTTGAGAGGGTCGATCCCAGAGCAGTCCCAAGGACGCTGCGCACTCGATAAGAGCGTCCCTCTCGCGTTTTAGGCGCGAACGCAGGTCTTTATTGTTCACGGATGAGTCAAGGAGTCTGTTGAGCTCATGGACCTTATCAAACAGCAGGCCCAATGCCGCCGCCGTATTGAGATCATCGTCCATAACACCAATAAACCGTCGTTTAAGATCATCCGTCTCCGTTGCAGCAAGGGATGGTGCAGCGATCTCATCTGAGTCGCGGTGATAGGGCCCAATGAGCTCCTCTAGCCGTTTAAGTGTCCTAAATCCTGACGATTCCGGATCTTGCCTCCCGTAATCCCGATCGTGAGAAATCCAAAGGGCTCCTGTAGTGCGTGGAGAGCAAAAACAGCCTCAGCTCCTGCGGATGGTATGAGGCGAGGGCATCCTGGATGGTGATGAAGTTGCCAAGTGATTTGGACATCTTTTCCGATTCCACGGTTAGAAATCCGTTGTGGACCCACCAATTCGCGAAATCGACTCCATTTGCGGCCATTGACTGAGCCCTCTCATTTTCATGGTGGGGGAATATCAGATCTCGGCCCCCTCCATGGATATCGAAGTTGGCACCCAGGTACTTGCAGGCCATGACCGAGCATTCCATGTGCCACCCAGGTCGCCCCTCACCCCATGGGCTCTCCCACTTAGGCTCGCCGGGTTTCGCCCCTTTCCACAGGACAAAATCCAATGGATTCCTCTTCTTCTCATCCACGGCGATCCGAGCACCTGCGACCATGTCCTCGAGGTTACGGCCCGAGAGCTGGCCATATTGGTCGAAGGTCTCTACGGAGAAGTAGACATCACCATCAACGACATAGGCGTAGCCTTTGTCCACGAGGCGGCTCACCATGTCTATCATACCCTCGATATGCTCTGTGGCCCTGGGTTCCACATCGGCATCAAGCACTCCCAAGGCGTGCATATCCCGATAAAATAGCTCAATGTGGCGTTCCGCCAGGGTAGTGGTATCCTCACCCGTCTGTTTGGAGCGCTCGATAATCTTGTCATCCACATCGGTAAAGTTCCTGACATAGGTGACCTTGAAGCCCCGTGCCCTAAGGTATCTGACCAATACGTCAAACACGATTGCCGAGCGTGCGTGTCCTATGTGGCACACGTCGTAAACGGTAACCCCACACACGTAGATGCCGACGTGGCCCTCCTTTATAGGCTTGAAGAGCTCCTTTTTTCTGCTTGCCGAATTATAGAGCCGAAGGGGCATATCGCATGCTCGTTCCTTATCATCATGCACGTTTCACGGTAACTACCGCGTAGGCGGCCAATCCCTCCCCGCGTCCGCAATAGCCCAATCCCTCCGAGGTAGTTGCCTTCACGTTCACCGATCCGGGCTCCACCCCTAACACGTGAGACAATTGTTTCCCCATCTCATCCAGATACTCGGTTAATTTCGGTTCTTGGGCGACAATAGTGGCATCGAGGTTATTCACCGTAAATCCTTCCTGGTGAAGGATCTCCATGGCCTTTTTCAGCAGAGAGAGGCTGTTTGCCCCCTTATACATAGGGTCGGAGTCGGGAAAGTGAAGACCAATATCGCCCTTGCCTATTGCCCCGAGAATGGCATCCATCACTGCATGGGTGAGCACATCGGCATCGGAATGGCCGTGCAGTCCTTTTTCAAAGGGAATCTTCAGCCCCCCTAAGATCAGGGGCCTGCCCTGGACGAGCCTATGCACATCATAGCCGAATCCGATTCTGGGGATATCCGCTTCCATGCCTAGTGCGAAAGGACGCCCTTTCCCTCTAGATTTTCGATAAGGGCTGCCGCGAGCAGGGGAACCATAAGCTCGTGGTGGCCGGTCAGAGAGAATCCCTCCCCACCCTCACTAGTGGGCCGTTTTACCACATTCGTGAAAGGCCGGTACTGTCGCATAAAATCCATGTCAACCGTGGTGAAATGCCTGAGGGTAAAGCCGAGGTTCTTCGCAAGGGTAAAGGCCTTTAAGAAGACCTCGGGAAGGACCACCGCCGAGCCCAAATTGATGTACACGCCGCCCTCGAGCTGTGAGACTAAGGAGGCGAAGATGCGGAAATCGAGATGGGAGGCCTTGCCGATAGCAGCCCCATCCACCGCTGGGTGAACGTGGATTATATCGGTACCTATTGCCACATGAACGGTAACCGGAATGTCCATTCGCACAGCACCTGCCAGAATGCTGTATTCGTTGTAGGGGAATCCCCCATCGAGCATACTCATCCCCACTGAGTAACCCAGCCCCCTTCCTTTTTCAGCGCCCTCTTTGATGGCCTTGTTCAGAAACTCCCCCGTTTCCTTTGCCATTCCGAACCTGCCCTGGTGGAGCTCGCTATCCACATCCTCTGATGTGGCGCCCACCATGGCGACCTCCAGATCATGAATGATGCCCGCACCGTTCATGGCAATGCCGCTAATAATGCCCCGTTCCATCAAAGCCAACAGCACGGGGCTCAACCCGACCTTGATGACATGAGCGCCCATTGCAACCAGGACGATCTTCTTTGTCCTCGCCGCCTCCGTAAGCCTGGCGATTATCTTCCTGAGATCATCTCCTGCCAGGATGCTCGGCAGTCCCTTGACCCAATCATCAAAGCCTCCCCCCGGCTTCCAGATCGATCCGAAATCCTTTATGGAGACCTTACTGGGCCGTTCCTTGAGGGAATATGTCTTTATACCCCGCAAGGTTATGGGCTTCCATTCCTTCATATGCCTTCCGTTATCGCATCGTTTCCCGGAACGTGCTCACATCCAGCCAAGTGATCGACCTCTACGGACTTCGGTCGCCTTGGATCATGGTGTATTCGACGAGCTCGCACACGAGGTGTCCGGCGAAGATATGTACCTCCTGTATGCGCGGTGTGCTGGTGCTTTCAGCGATAAGTGCCAGATCCACCAACCCGAGCATTTTCCCCCCGCCACATCCGGTCAGGCCGACGGTATATATCCCGCTTTCCCTGGCGGCTTGTATCGCGGAGATGATATTCGCCGAGGTTCCGCTCGTTGAAATTGCGATCAGTATGTCTCCTTTCTCACCGAGTGCCGTTACTTGTTTTGAGAACACGTGCTCATATCCTTCATCATTCGCAATACTGGTAATGATGGATGTATCCGTGGTGAGCGCTAAGGCGGGAAGCGGCTCACGCTCTTTCTGAAATCTGTTCACAAACTCAGCAGCAATATGCTGGGCATCAGCCGCGCTTCCTCCATTCCCGCACAACATGAGCTTTCCGCCACCCAGAAAGGCCTTGGATATCCTCTCGGCAAGCCCGATCAACGTATCGGCGTTTTGCCTCACAAAGGCTTCCTTGAGGCTCAGGCTCTGCCTCAGCGCATCTTCAATAATCGTATCGATTCCAGAACCCATGCGTTCTCCACGTACCAGCGCTCCCTAGAAAAGCCACACCAGATTATAATCTCGATATATATTTGTCAATGAGGGATTTGGACCGGTAGATGGATACAGGATCATTGCTATTTTATTTAATAAATTAGTTTAACTAAGAACGGTATCTTACTATATATTTAATACACTATAAATATAATAAAGTAGCCCTTTATAAGGGCAAAGAGGATTTTCTTAAGAGTTTCAATATTTTTTATTGAAATTGCTTCCCTACTGTGCTAAGAAGCCCCCATCTCTTTTCCATCTGGCCCGCACTAGGGGCCATTTTCCGGCGAGATCTCTTTCTCAAGGGCCGGCTAAAAAGCCTCATACCAGATGTTAAAGGTTTCTATTTATTTTATAAAGAAGGGGGGGTGAAAGAGCAGGTTATCCAAACACCATTCGTTAGCAGCAAACAAACAAAAAAAGGAGGGGTACCATGACAAAAGCAGAACTAATAGCAGGAATGGCAAAACAAACTGGTTTAACAAAGGCCGATGCAGAACGTGCACTCAATGCCTTCCTCGATCTCGGCAAGACGGCCATAAAGAGGGAAGGAAGGCTCCCCTTGGCTGGTTTTGGAACGTTTGTTGTGGTAGACAGAAAGGCGAGAACTGGGAGAAATCCTCAGACAGGAGCACCAATTCAGATTAGGGCTAGCAAGGTGGTACGATTTCGTCCGGGCAAGGAATTGAAGGAGAGTCTCTAGTACACAATTAAACTGCCTTGTACCCAGGTGGTGGCGCTGTTTTCAAACAGCCTCGCTCTTTTCCTTCTGATACCATTCCCTGATAGCCTTGGCCACGGTACGTAACTCCTTTTCCTGGATCGTTCTCACGTCCAAGAGAGCAAGGTTTTTCTCGACCCTCATGATTATCGGCGGGTTATAGGACCTGAAGAAGCGTTCGATTTTCGATGCAGGGCTTACTCTGGAGGATATTGATACCAGACAGCTCCGTATCTCCTCTAACGGCATGGCGCCACCACCAATACGAGAAAACCCATCACAAAGGCCTACCGAGACGCTGTCTTTGCCAATCCTGCCAACCATACCCAGCAATCTCCTCGCCTTCCGGCGTACGCTTCCATACGACTGACATATCATCCTGAGCGTGGGTATATGCCGGATTGCCTGTTTCTCATCCCTGTAAAGGTGTAGCGTTTCCTGCAGGGAGAGGATCGTTAATTTGTCCACCCTAAGGGCCCTGGACAATTGGTTCTGCCTTATGGCGGATACGATCTCCCTTGTTCCGAGGATAATGCCGCACTGTGGGCCTCCCAGCATCTTATCGCCACTGAAGGTAACGATATCCGCTCCCTTTGCGATCGAATCCTGAACCGTTGGCTCACCCCTGAGGCCATACGTGGAGAAATCGATAAGACATCCGCTCCCCAGATCCTCCATTACAGGAAGACCGTGCTTCCTGCCCAGGGTAACGAGTTCGGCGAGGTCCACCTCCTCGGTAAACCCCACGATTTGGAAGTTGCTCTTATGCACCTTGAGCAACAGCCCAGTCCGCGCCTCAATAGCCGATTCATAGTCCTTGATAGTCGTCTTGTTCGTGGTGCCTACCTCGAACATCCTGGCCCCGCTCCTCCTCATCACCTCGGGTATACGGAAGGAGCCGCCGATCTCAACCAACTCGCTCCTGGCAATGATCACCTCTCTGTCCTTGGCAATGGTGTTCAGGGCAACCAGAACCGCGGCAGCGTTGTTGTTGACCACCATAGCCGCCTCCGCCCCGGTAAGCTCCTTGAGGATGTCCTCGACATGGACATACCTGCTGCCCCTTTTTCCATCGTCCAGGTCGTACTCCAGATTGCTGTAGCCGCCCGCCAGCTCGCCCAACCTCGCAATGACCCGCTTTGATAAGGGTGATCGTCCCAGGTTGGTGTGCACGATCACTCCGGTGGCATTGATCACGTGTCTGAGTCTCGGCTCCGAGAGCATTGAAACACGCTCTACGATCTGATCTACCACGGCGTCAAAGGCGAGATCAGGCAGATCGTCCGCTTCCGCTATATTTTTTATACGCTGTCGAAGCCCATCCAATACTTCGTGAATCGCCCGTAACACCAGTGGCCGTGGGGTACCAAAAAGTGTCTCTTTTATGCGAGGAGATTCCAGCAGGTGATCGACAGCAGGTATTTCCCTGAAAAGCGAACTCTTGTTCTTCTTTTTCACTACCACCTTCCGATCTGATAAGTCATCACTCTATTGAAATAACTGATTGCTAACCACCGAATAGTATGATAGAAAACGAATCATGTGGTGAGTGTAGCTCAGATGGCAGAGCACTGGGTTGTGGCCCCAGTGGTCGTGGGTTCAAGTCCCATCACTCACCCCATAAAACCCTTTCCCTGGCACTCAAACCCCTCTTTAGCATCTTTTCGGCCTTGTTGAAAGTCCTCAGTATCTCATTGCTCAATGCGTAGCGGCAT
>QMLW01000052.1 GCA_003646935.1 Deltaproteobacteria bacterium | reverse complement strand
TCTTGAGCCGATGGCGAAGGTCCACCAGTTGCCGGGGTATGTGGCAAGGGGAGCGGTGTAGAGATGGACAAGGGGAAATGCCCTTTTGAGTATCTGCTGTACCTCCACGACGATATCCAGATGAAAGTGAAGGGACTCGGAATGGGTTACGAAAAGGCCCTCGGGCTGTAATGCGTTATGAACGGATCGAAAGAAATCCTCAGTAAACAGAGACCGTGCGAAGCCGATAATATCGGTGGAATCCACGATTATCACATCGATTGCCTCGGCGTGGTCCCTCATGAAATCAGCTCCGTCCATTATCTTCAGCTCAACCCTTGAGTCATCAATCCCTGAGGATACGGTGGGAAAGAATTTTCTCGATATCTTGACGACCTCCTCATCGATCTCCACGAAGTAGATCTTCTCTACCGTTCCGTGCTTCAACACCTCCCGCACTACCCCACCATCGCCCCCGCCGATGACGGCAACCCTATGAGGATCCGGATGCGCATGCATTGCCACGTGTGTGAGCATCTCGTGGTAGAAGAACTCGTCCTTTTCGGTAAGCTGTACGATTCCATCGAGAACGAGTATCTTCCCGAAATAGGCATTCTCCAGAACCAAGATCTCCTGGTACCTGCTCTTTCCCTTATAAAGGACGCTCTCTACCTTGTAGGCATACTCAATGGGCGAGTACGGTTCATTTTCAAAGAATCTCACCATGGCTTCATGTACTCCCTTATATCAAGATGGTTTTGGGGATAGAAAATCCATTGAATTCTGAGGCATATGATACGGTATAGGCCCCACTCGATAGTATGAGGATGAGCGCCCCGATGTCGGGATCTGGAAGTGTCGCATACCTGTCTATGACATCGAAACTATCGCAGCTCGGCCCTGCAATGGTCCACCATTTCTCGCTGCCTTCTCCTGCCTCGACAATATAGGTATACCGAATGCCCCCGAGGCTTTCCATCAGGCCGTTAAAAACCCCCACATCGATGTAGAGCCAGTCCTCGTCCTGTCTCCTGGCCTTGCCTATTACGGAGCTAACCAATATGCCCGCATCACCTATCACGGCCCTTCCGGGCTCCAGGTGTATGGCCGTATCCTCGGGGAATCTATCCCCGATAAGGTTCGCGATATTTCTCTCGATGGTGTCAATATCGGTCACCACCTTCGTGTAGTTTATTGGATAGCCCCCACCGATATTCAAGAGCGTCAGCCTTATTCCCTTGCTCTCCGCCTTGTCCCACAGGAGTTTCGCCTTATCAATGGCGATATTCCAGTTGTAGGGATTCTGGCACTGAGATCCCACATGAAAGGTGACCCCAACGGGGTGAATCCCTTTCCCCTCGGCGCGGGATAAAAGCTCCACGGCATCATCGATCTCAAGCCCGAACTTTCTGCTGAGCGGCCATTCGCTGCCTTCATTGGGCACCGAAAGCCTCACATACACATTTGATCCCGGGGCATACCGTGCGATCTTGTCTAACTCCTCAAGGGAATCAAAGGCGAAATACCTTACGCCATATTCTGCCGCCTTTTGGAGGAAGCGTATGGGCTTTACGGGATTGCTCGAGATAATCCTCGAAGGTTCCACCCCCAAGGATGAGAGCATTGCAAGCTCGCCCTCGGAGGCAATCTCGAATCCCACATCTTCCTTGTTGACGAAATCGGCAATAGCAGGATCTGGATTCGCCTTCAGGGCATAGAATACGGTTGAATTCTTGATACTTTTCCCAATTATCGATATATTCTCCCTGATCCTCTCGGTATCCATGAGCAGAAACGGCGTTTGAATCCCTTGCCTGTCAATGAAGGTCAATACCTTGAGAAGCGTTGACTTGGGAATAATCTCCGCGTGAAATTTATCTATCCGAAAGTTTCTGAGCATATGAGCCTTACTTGCTGCAATCCTTTCACGATCATATCGGCCAATAATACATGAAAGAGCTTTTCTCTCAATAATTATTTTGTATTGGAATTCCCTTCTTTTAGAGCGGCAAAGCCGCATTATATAAAATCGCGAAGCAATTTTATAACTTGATCTATTGCGATGTCTTATTACATTTGATAGGTTATCAACGAGATATACGATACCCCGTATGCAGGATAAGAAAGGGAGGTTTGCACGACCATGAAAATGCACCACTACCAAAGGGTACTGGTTATAGCGGTTATAGTCATCTTGCTCCCCCTTACCGCACGAGCCGACGCTGATCGACTTATTATCGAGGGCTTCTCCAACGGTGTTGACGAAAAGGGCGCACCGGTCGGCTGGGAGCTGAAGGAGAACGAGGGAACCCCGCAAATTTCACTCGTCACTGAAAACGGCGATCACGTATTGCATCTCGCGAGCGACAATGCCTCATTCGGGATAACAAAAGAGATAGAGGTGGATCTCAAGCAATATCCTTTCATTAACTTCAGGTGGAAGGCAACGGAGCTTCCCAAGGGAGGGGATTTTCGGGAGAAGAAGACGGATGATCAGGCCGGACAGCTTTATGTGGTCTTCGGAACCTTCAAGCTAACTGCCAAAATAGTGGGGTATCTGTGGGAGAACAAAACTCCTAAGTTTACCACCGGTGTGAGCCCTGCCTGGGGCAAGACACGCTTGATCGTGCTGCAAAGTGGGCCTGAAAACATCGGGAAATGGATGCAGGAGAAGCGAAATGTCTACGATGATTACAAGACTCTTTTTGGCAAGGAGCCACCAAAGACAAGCCTAATCTCCATATTCATCAACTCCCAACACACGAAAAGCAGGGCCGAATGTTACTATGGAGAAATCTCATTCTCCAAGAGATAGTGAATTAGCAGAACACACGCGCCCCATTTCATGCACGACGCGCCCTCCAGTTTACTATCCCCGATAGAGCATAACGGCCTTGCTCAGCGTAAATACGGGCGTACCTGCCTGCTGGAAAACAACTTGACAATAATAGGGAAAAAATCGTAGTAAGTCTGTATGAGTATGTTTAGAGGAGATTAACCCTAATGAGGAGGAGACAGTTGAGAGATAAGCGTGGCTATTTCGGTCTTATTGTATGTTTCTCCCTTCTTTTAAGTTTTTCTCCCCCGATACTTGCAGAAAAACAGACAATCACCCATGTGGTTCAGAAGGGTGATACGCTGTGGTCAATTTGCGAGAAGTATTACGGTGATCCCTACCTCTGGCCAGAGCTTTGGGAAATGAATAAATTCATTACGAACCCTCACTGGCTGAAGCCCGGCGACGTGATCACCCTTTTAGAATATGGGGAAGAAGAAACTCCCTTACCCGCGAAAAAGGAAGTGGCCCTGAATCAAGAACAGCCCTCAGAACTGCCACAAGAGCCTGAGAAGCCCAGTGAAATCCGGGGAATAAATGTAGCAAGTCTCACCAACGTAGAAGCCCTCGGCTTTCTCCGCAAAAATCCCATTGAGCCATGGGGAAGGATCTTTGATTTCGAGGCCGAGAAGGTAATGATCGGCGAAGATGATATTGTGTATGTAAAGCTTTATAAAGAAGGTATTAAGGTTGGTGATACATTTACCGTATACAATATCTCGAAGCCCATCGAGCATCCCTTGAGCAAAGAGGAATGCGGATACATCCACTCCTTTAAGGGGGTGCTGCAGATCGAAGAGGTTAAGGAGGATTACCATGTTGCGCGGATAGGAGAATCATTCAGGACCATGTACAAAGATGATCTCCTTATGCCCTATCATTCAGTCTCTCCTTGTGTGCTTCCACTTCCCTACCAAGGTGATATTACTGCCCATGTTCTGGCTGCAAAGGAAAATTTGCTATTGCACGGCCAATACACAGTGGTGTACATCGACAGTGGATTTAAGAAAGGCTTGAGGAGGGGTAACATATTTGAAGTCATAGAGGAACGGGAGTCGTCCATGGGAGAGAAACAGACCGTTGCCCTGCCCCCTACTGTTGCTGCTAGAATCCTTATTCTGGCAACCACGGAAGACACCTCCGCCGGCGTGGTATTTTGGGCCGCCAAGAATTTCAGCAATGGTGCGAAGATTAGGCCTGTACTCTGGCAAAAGCGATTCAGAGGATTGGCTAGTTTGCCAACCTGCCACGTGGAATAACGAAGTCATATATGCAATCAACCCGTAGAGAGTAACAAGGATTTAAAGGCTTTCACACATGACCGTACCCGCCCTACGTGATAGGGCCTGCCATTTGTATAAACGCTTATCTTCCGCATAACCTTACGATTTGTACTAACTCAGCAAAGAACAGCATGTTTCTTGATGGCCATATTGCGTTGATCACTGGTGCAGGCCAGGGCATCGGCAAGGCCTGCGCCTTCGCCATCGCATCAAAAGGGGCGGATCTCATAGTGTTGGAAAAAAACGCCGAGGCCCTTGGCGAAGTTACCCGTGAGTTGAAGCAATCGGGTTACGGGGTTACGGGCCACGTGGTGGATCTGACCAATATCGAGGAGCTCCGGGAAATTGTCGGCGCTATACAGAAGGTCCGGATGATAGATATCCTCGTGAATAACGCCGGATTCGATCGGCCTGGCACCTCGGATAAAATAGATAAAAAGGATTTTGATGAGGTTATAACCATTCATGTTACCGTGCCTTTAACCCTTATCCAGATGTTGCTTCCCGATATGCGGAGAACGGGATGGGGCCGGATCATCAATCTGAGTTCTGTATACGGGGCTATCGGTGGCAAAGGAGAGGTGGCCTACTCAACAGCAAAGGCGGGGATTATAGGATTGACGAAATCCGTGGCAAGGGAATGTGGAAAAGATGGAGTTACCGTCAATGCAGTGCTACCGGGGCTCATCAGGACCCCAACCATAGAGGCCTTTATGGCTGAGAAATACAAACGGGAAATAATTGCCGATACGCCCTTGGGGCGCATGGCTGAACCTGAGGAGGTAGCACGGGTAATTGCCTTTCTGGCTTCTGATGATGCCTCATTTATCACCGGTGCTGCCTTGCCCGTCTCAGGTGGATGGGGAATATGATAGCTCGCGATACGATAGCGTACCGAGCTGGGCTGAGGGTGCCGAAAGAGCTGCCAGCACGCTAAATTTTAGAAAAATTTTGGGCCAAAGGGCCGCGGTCGCCGTCCTCAATGTCAAAGCTCACCTGATCTCCAGCCGCAAGCTTCTTGAAGCCGGACATGTTAATGGATGAGAAATGAACGAAGATATCAGGCCCTTCTTCCTTTTCGATGAAGCCATATCCCTTTTTATTATTAAACCACTTAAGCGAAAAGAGGGCCTCAATCCACCTGAACGCAGCGCTCTTAGCTGCCTTCAGCGATGTTCCTGCCGAAGCCTACCACAGCGACGCCAGGCTCATGAAAAGGCCGGCGTAGAGCGGTATCGTGAGGTTATCATCGATAACAACATGGCGAACCTTAATCTGCAGGCCATCTGCCACCGCAGCGCCGAGCGCTCCACATATCGCGATCTTCATGGAGCCAAGGGATAGGTAGCCCACCAGAAATGACACAAGGAACATAATCAACATCACTACCGGTGGCTTTAGAACAGCCTCACGGCTCTCCATGGAGCCTAAGGAATCTCTCATGCACAGCTGAAAAGCACCTGATGCGGGATCCCCTATCGTCAACATAAGGATGGAGGCGATGGCTATCCGCATATTGAAGATCAGGATGCTGATAAAGGTGCTCAACATGAAAAACGCATGGGCACCGACCACCTTCCTCTCTCTAACCCTCAAGAACGGCACCTTTATTGCGCCCTTAAGCCTTAAGAGTTCAACAAGCCAGATGGCCGCAAGGAAGAACAGATGAATGAAAACGAGGACATTCCTATCGTAGCGAGCATAGAGAACGACCATAAGGATTCCAGTGCCAATATGAATCCCTTTTCGTGCTATCTCCCCCTTTACCTTCCCGTTTATGGAGTTCACGTCTTCAGGCACGGAAATCCCTCTTTCAGATCCTCAGCTCATTGATTATGATATAGGTTTAAAATAGGCGCCACTTTCGGAATCTCACTTTAGTGGACCATACAATTTCATTCTTAGGCACCTGATTATACTAGTATACCATAAGAATCGCCTACCCATGAGAGGCCAATAAAAAACTTGACTCAGGATTATTTTGATTATATTCCACCAAAAACATCCACATAATGCCGCTCCATGAAACAATGGCCTGATCCTATAGTTAGTTGGCTCGCACTCAAGATGATTCCCAATTTGGGTAACATTGCTTACAAGCGCCTGCTCGATAGATTTGGCGATCCCACGAATGTGTTTAACGCAAGGCTTCAGGAGCTTCTCGAGGTAGAGGGAATCCGAGCTGAAACGGCACAGAGGATCGTCTCTAACCAATGGGAGGGAGATCCCCACCAAGAGCTGCGGCGAATAGAGGAGATCGGAGCAAGGCTCATAACCATCTTCGATCCCTCATACCCAATGGATCTCAAACAAATCCATGATCCCCCTCCCCTCCTCTATATAAGGGGAAAGGATCTGCCCTCAAAGAACACCATGATCGCTGTAGTAGGCTCACGAAATCCAAGCCACTATGGATTGAAGGTTACCGAGGAGATATGTCATGGCCTTGCTATGCTGGATATCTCGGTTGTCAGCGGGATGGCAAAAGGGATCGATGCGGCGGCCCATTGGGGCTGCCTGAGAGGAAATGGTGCTACCGTTGCCGTGCTCGGTTCCGGTATCGATGTGATTTATCCCAGCTCAAACGTCAACCTTTATCACCAAATTAGGAAAAGCGGAACGGTGATCACCGAGTTTCCCCTTGGAACACCGCCTGAAGGGAGGAATTTTCCCATACGAAACAGGATAATCAGCGGCCTGTCAAAAGGGGTAGTGGTGGTTGAGGCCTCTCGAAGAAGCGGCTCTCTGATCACTGCCTCCCTCGCTTTGGAACAAGGTAGAGAGGTTTTCGCCGTACCCGGCAGCGTCGAATCCTTCAAGAGTACCGGAACCCACTTTCTCATTAAGCAAGGCGCTAAACTCGTGGAAAACGCGGATGATATCCTGCAGGAGCTTGGATTGAGGTCCCCGTACTCCAAAGAAGGGACGCCATGGAAAAAAGTGACCATACCACCTTTGGAGGAAGATGAGAGGCGGGTCTTTGATATTCTGAGTAACTACCCGATCCATATAGATCATATCGTACGATCAAGCATGCTTGATTCCGCAAAGGTAGCAAGCCTCCTAACAAGACTCGAGCTAAAGGGTGCGATCAAGCAACTCCCGGGAAAGATGTTTATAGTTTCTTGAAACTGGGGAAGAACAGGTATTCTCAAGTATCGAGTTTCAAGTATCAAGTAAAGATGGCCAAGAAAAAAACAACAATACGCAGCAGAAGAACCCCTGACATCCCTGATACAGGGGGTAAGCAACTAGTGATTGTTGAGTCGCCCGCAAAGGCTCGGACTATCAATAGATATCTAGGTCCCCAGTACGTGGTCTCGGCCTCTGTTGGACACGTCAGGGATCTTCCTGATAAGAACCCTAAAGGTTCCAGAGATCCCGTTCCCGGCGTTGATCTCGATCATGAGTTTACGCCTACCTACGAGATCATCAAGGAAAAGGCGGCAACGGTCAAACACCTAAGAGCGGCGGCAAAAAAGGCATCGGGAATCTGGCTTGCAACAGACCTCGATCGTGAAGGTGAGGCTATTGCGTGGCACCTGACAAAGGCACTCGGGATCAAAGTAGAAGATGCCCGCAGGGTGGTATTCAACGCCATCACCAAGCGTGAAATCGACAAGGCTTTTCGCAATCCACGTACGATCGATATGGACAAGGTCAACGCTCAACAGGCACGGCGGATTCTCGACCGTATCGTCGGCTATCAGGCCTCCCCACTTCTATGGAAAAAAATCGCCAGGGGATTAAGCGCCGGCCGCGTGCAATCAGTAGCACTCCGATTGGTGGTAGAACGCGAGCGCGAGATCGGGGCATTTGTGCCGGCGGAATATTGGAGGGTAGTCGGCTACTTCACCACTGACCTAGCCAATGCCGGCTCCATTGGAGCGGAATGGCAGAAATGGCTCGCGGAACAGCCTGCAGAGGGAACAGGGAGAAAAGGAGATAGTCGAACGGCCCGGGATATAAACCGGTGGCTCCTTGAGCACCACAGCCTCACCGCAGAGCTCATAGAAATCGATGGCGAGAAATTCGAAGCCAAGGACGCAGACACAATCCTGGCGGCCGTGAAACGAGCTGGGTTCAGAGTTGATGAGGTAATCGAGGAAGAAAATCCTAAGGCCAAGGGTCCTGCACAGCGAATCACACGGTTGAAGGGGCATCTGGCGGGAGGTCCAGCCTGGAGGGTAACCTCCATACAGAGCAAACGAATGAAGGCACGACCTCATGCCCCCTTTATCACCAGCACGCTTCAGCAGGCTGCATCAAGCTATCTTGGCTTTCCTCCTCAGCTCACCATGAATATCGCGCAGGCACTATACGAGGGCGTACAGATCCAGGGAACGGGTTCGGTTGGCCTCATTACCTACATGCGGACCGATTCCACCCACCTATCGGGTGAAGCCGTCAAGATGGCGAGGGCTTATATCGGTTCCCATTTCAGCGATGCATACCTGCCGCCGAGACCAAACGTATACGCCTCTTCCGTGAAGGCGGCACAAGAGGCACACGAGGCGATCCGCCCTACCGATGTAACCCTCACGCCGGAAAGCGTTCGCCCATCGTTAAAGGAACAGCACTATCGGCTGTACAAGCTCATCTGGGAGCGGTTCGTGGCATGTCAGATGACCGAAGCCCAATGGGACTCCACGACTGTATTGATCTCCGGCACGGCCGATGGCGAGGGTCTGGTCTTTCGGGGCACCGGTCGTG